>JBCCYD010000102.1:0-15822 GCA_039190385.1 Cyanobacteria bacterium P01_F01_bin.143
AATTTCATCATTTAAGAAATATTTCAGGTATTTGTTGCCAATAATCTTGCTAGGCATCAAGTTTTTTGAGAGAAGAGCTGGGAGTAAAATTTATCTAAAGATAACAAGCCGAATTATAGTTGCATGTTTAGACTATTGTTTTGATATCTTTAACATCCCAATTATGAAAAAAATATTACTCGTTGGAAGTACGGGACAAGTAGGGCAAGAATTACAAAAAACTCTCAAGCCGTTGGGATAGGTCACTATGCTCCCTCGTCAAAAGTTGGATTTAACTAAACCCGATGAGATCCGAGAGGCGATCGCGTCATTATCTCCAGAAATTATCGTCAATGCTGCAGCTTATACCGCAGTAGACAAAGCAGAAACGGAATCAGAGTTGGCCATGGCAATTAATGGTGTTGCACCAGCAATCATGGCCGAAATGGCGCAAAAAATCTCGGCAACTTTGATGCATATTTCCACCGATTATGTCTTTGATGGTCAAGATTCTAACTATCTAGAGGATCATGTAACTAATCCTTTAGGTATTTATGGCAAATCAAAATTAATGGGAGAACTAGGCATTAGAAAACAATGTGAAAATCATTTCATATTACGTACTGCCTGGGTATATGGTTGCCGAGGACATGGCAATTTTGTCAAAACTATGTTGCGCTTAGGTAAAGAAAGACCCGAATTAAAAGTCGTTGCTGACCAGATTGGAACTCCGAGTTGGGCTTATGATATTGCTGAGGCGATCGCAAATCTTCTAGAAAAACAAGATGCCATTCCCCGAGGAACCTATCACTACACCAATAGCGGGGTTGCTAGTTGGTACGATTTTGCCCTGGCAATTTTTGACGAAGCCAGAGAACTCAACTTTCCCTTAAAAATTGAAACAGTATTCCCTATCACTACCGCAGAATATCCCACTCCAGCAGCGCGACCAGCAAATTCTGTATTATCGAAAACAAAATTTACCCAATCTCTAGGAATTTATCCTCCTCATTGGCGAGATTCCCTTAAAAAAATGCTAAAAGAATGGAAAGACTTATCTATCGAAAGTTAATAAAGAGTAAATAAATTCATCTTTAAATTACTTCCCATTACCTCTTACCTCTAACACATAATGAAAGCATTAATTCTCTCTGGTGGAAAAGGAACTCGTTTACGACCGTTGACTTATACGGGTGCCAAACAACTAGTTCCTGTCGCGAATAAACCAATTCTGTGGTACGGCATCGAATCCATTGTAGCCGCAGGTATTGTTGATATTGGCATTATTATTAGTCCGGAAACAGGAGGCGAAGTTAAGGACAAAACTGGTGATGGGAGTAAGTTTGGGGCAAATATTACCTATATTTTGCAAGATGAACCTTTAGGATTGGCTCATGCGGTTAAGATAGCTCAACCTTTCCTGGGCGATACACCTTTTGTGATGTATTTAGGCGATAACTTGGTTGAAAGTCAGTTGGATTTATTTATCGACAAATTCAAATCCAAACATCTTGATGCTTTAACCTTGCTATCTGAAGTGGAAAATCCTACGGCTTTTGGGGTTGCCAAAGTTGATGAGCAGGGTAAAGTTTTGCAGTTGGTAGAAAAACCAAAAAATCCACCTTCTAATTTGGCGCTAGTTGGAGTTTATTTATTTTCGGCGACAATCCATAATGCGATCGCGAATATTCAACCTTCGGCCCGGGGAGAGTTAGAAATCACAGATGCAATTCAATATCTGATTGATCAAGAACAAAAAGTTGAATCTTTTCGGCTTTCAGGATGGTGGTTAGATACAGGGAAAAAAGATGACCTGCTTGCCGCAAATCAAATCATTTTAGATAGTTGTTTAAATTCTAATATCGAAGGAGAAGTCGATGCTGCTAGCAAAATTAGTGGTAGAGTTCATGTCGGCGTAGGCTCCAAAATTATTAACAGTACAATTCGTGGGCCGGTAACAATTGGGGATAATTGCCAAATTGAAAACTGTTTTATTGGTCCATATAGTAGCATTGCTGATCAAGTAACTCTAATTGATGCTGATATCGAACATAGCGTGATTCTCAAAGCAGCAACGGTAATCAATATTGAGCAACGAATTGTTGATAGTTTAATTGGCGAACGAGCCAAACTACATCCGGCTCCCAAACGCCCGAAAGCTTTGCGTTTTATGATTGGGGATGATTCCCAAATTGAATTAATTTAATGTTACCCACTGTAGAGACGTGTCGCCGACACGTCTCTACAGCAAAATCAGAATGGCTAATAAATTAAAAGGAGAAGAATGTGGTGGATAATGCTCGAAAACCAAGAAGTATAGTCGTTACAGGTGGTGCTGGGTTTATTGGCTCTAATTTTGTGCGGCATTGGTGTCAAAATTACCCAGAAGATAGGGTTGTTGTTTTAGATGCGCTTACTTATGCAGGAAATCGTGCCAATATTGTCGATCTTGAAGCAACAGCTAATCTAAAATTTGTTCAGGGAAATATTTGCGATCGCGCTTTAGTGGATGAAATATTAGCTACAGAAAATATCAATACCATCGCCCATTTTGCCGCCGAATCCCATGTAGATCGCTCTATTTTAGAGCCAGGAGCTTTTATTCAAACTAATCTGGTGGGAACCTTCACTATGTTAGAAGCTTTTCGTCAGCGTTGGCAAAATCAAGAGAAAGCGAGCGATTATCGTTTTCTGCATGTTTCGACGGATGAAGTATATGGTAGTTTAGCAGACGAGGATCCAGCTTTTACCGAAACTACACCCTATACGCCCAATAGTCCTTACTCCGCATCAAAGGCAGGCAGCGATCATTTAGCTAGAGCCTATTTTCATACCTATGATATGCCTACCATGATAACCAATTGCTCGAACAATTATGGTGCTTATCATTTCCCCGAAAAACTGATTCCTTTGATCTGTATCAATATTCTTTTGGGTAAAAAATTACCAGTTTATGGTGACGGGCAAAATATTCGAGATTGGCTGTATGTCGAAGATCATTGTCGCGCTTTAGATACCGTAATCCATCGCGGAGAACCCGGACAAACCTATAATATCGGCGGCAATAATGAAGTTAAAAATATCGATTTAGTTCATCTGCTCTGCCAACTAATGGACGAATTAGCTCCTGAATTACCGGTAAGACCTTCTGCTGAACTGATTACTTTTGTCAAAGATCGACCTGGACATGACCGTCGTTATGCGATCGATGCTAGTAAGATTAAGCAGGAATTAGATTGGACTCCCCAAGTAACTGTTGAAGAAGGTTTACGCAAAACAGTGCAATGGTATTTAAACAATCAAGATTGGTGGCAACCTTTGCTTTCTCCTGAATATCAAAATTATTATAAACAGCTTTATACAGCAGTAGCTTGATTAAAGCTAACAAGCAAAATCTTATAGTAGAGCTTGGAAGTATCATCGAGATACCCCAAAGACGAGAAACGAGGAAAAATCTCCTTAGTTTCTCGTTTTTTTATTGATTATGGGATCAATGCTACAGAAAGTTCTTACTGTATCACTTAATGTAGAGTATGCAAGCAATTTTTAGAGCAATACCTCTTGTTGAGAAATTGGATTATAAAAACTTGAAAAATTGTATTCTTTAGCACATTTCTGTGCAAAAGTCCTTGAGTTATAAGATTTCTTTCGTATTTTTTTATGAATTTTCTAACATTTGTGTTAACTTAATTGAAGAAATGGTTATAAAACCATAGTCAATGAGCGACTCTGCTGAGACCCGCCTTTAATGATCCCAGCTGATACTATATTCCATTCGAGGATCTTAAAGTTCAACTTGATGGTTTTACCGCTTTACCTTCGAACAGGAAAGTGGAACAAATGAGTGCTCCCTCAGCAAGCAGTCCGCAGGTTTGACATTACAAATGCTGTTTTTCTCAAAGTAAATTAATGACAAAGACTACCTCGGCAGTTAAGACTTTTATCGTCACCTGTGATAGTGAGATCCTGGCATATCAAAATTTGGGCAACGCCGTCGAAGCCATTTGTTGTAGCGAAAACTTCAGACAACTATTGCTTTCTCTAATCAATAGTCCCGCCTTTTCTAAGGAGCTTGGCGAAGAGTTTGCTGCAGTAAATGCGATTGAAGGTTTATCGGCTTGTAGAAAACTTCGTAGTTCTCTTAATCTTTCCCTCAGTAGTTTTTTCAGTTTTCTTCAACAACTAATAGCCTCTTTTGATGTAGATGCAGGGGCTGAATGGTCGGTTTTCGCAGACAAAATACATAAATCTAGCTTAGGAAAACAAAAACTCCTAACTTTTCTCTTGCATAGTCGGGATAGGGAGTTTTATGAACTATTGGCAGCTCAGCTTGCTCAAGAAAATGCTCACACAGTTTATCCCACATCTAACTATCGTGAAAGTAGTGCTCATGTAGTCAGTACTACTGATGACCAGGCTATTGAAGCAGTAATGACTTCCAAGACATTTACTTCTATTAGAGTTGTCGAGAATTCTCTTGACCCTCAGGAAACAACTTTAAGAGATGTGTATATTTCTTTGGGGCGTTGTGTTTGTCTGGTTGACCAAAATGTTGAACGTGAATTTGGTGAGCAGATTAATCATTACTTTGACTACCATGGTATCCCTTTAGACAAGCTGGTATATCGAGCTATGGAAGTAGACAAAGGCATCAATACTGTAGAACGCATGTTGGGTGACTTTAAACGTCTTGGAGTATCGCGCAATGAACCTGTACTCATAGTTGGTGGCGGAGTTCTCGCTGATACTGGTGGCTTAGCTTGTGCTCTTTACCATCGTAATACACCTTATGTAATGCTATCGACTTCGATCGTAGCTGGAATTGATGCTGGCCCATCGCCACGAACTTGTAGCGATGGATTTGGCTACAAGAATCTTTTTGGGGCTTACCATGCACCAGTGCTCTCAATCACAGATCGTTTCTTCTTCAGAACATTGCGAGAAGGATGGTTACGACATGGAATAGCTGAGATTATAAAAATGGCTGCGGTTAAAGATGCCGAATTGCTCGACTATCTAGAGGAAGCTGGCCCAGAATTAATCACAACTCGTTTTGGTACACTTGGCTGTGAACCTGGCGATCGCATTAGTAAACTGTCACAAAAAATCCTCGGGGCAGCTCTACGTAGTTATGTAGAAGCCGAATACGATAATCTCTATGAGACTCATCAATGTCGCCCCCATGCCTTTGGACATACTTGGTCACCTGGCTTTGAGATTGAGGCTGGATTATTGCATGGTCATGCCGTGACAATAGGTATGGGCTTTGGCGCTTATTTGAGTTATCGCAAAGGCTGGATTAGTGAGCAAGATTGCCACAGAATTCTTCGACTCATTACTTCTTTTGGTTTGAGTCTATGGGATGATGTCATGCTAAACAAAACAACTCTTTGGGAAGCTCAAGAAAAAATTGTTCAAAAACGAGGCGGAAATTTGGTCGCACCTCTACCCAAAGGTGAACTTGGCAAATGTGGTTACCTCAACTCTCTTACTCGTGAGGAACTCTTTCAAACAATTGCCGAATATCGCATAATTTGTGCTGACTATCCTCGCAAAGGCTTAGGTATTGAGCCACTTTGCAGTGACGTCGGTTTGGAAGATCCTTCAACAATTGGTCATCATTTCGTGAAACTTGAGCCAGATCCCGCTTTATCCGTAGTATAGACCAGCAGTTTTTAGTAGATTCATGTCGCACAATAATTTTGATTTTGTGGTTCCTCTGTTCCGCATCCGTTGGAATACACGGGCGGTTCTGGAAGGGATTACCAAGCATTACCAACCTCGGGCAATTCATGTCATTGCACCAGCACCAGAAGCACAAGCGCTGAAGGAAAGCTCCCAGGACTGGCAAATAGCGTCTCTGTTTACCCATGAGGAAGAAATTTTCTTCCAAAAATCTGGTTTAAGCAAAGATAAAATTTGTTCTGAGTTGGATCTGGGAAAATCCCTTTATACTCCAGGTTGGTTTTACCAACAGTTGCTAAAGCTTGGTGCTTGGGAAGGTATTGAGGAGCTGAGTGAATGGTATCTAGTCTGGGATAGCGACTTGCTACCAGTAGCTGCTTGGCCAGCCACTAAGGAACAAGAAGAGACTCTTAAGTATAGTTTTGCTCTTCTGCAACATAATGGCACGGGAAACTCGAAGATTGTGTCTGCCTGGGATAAATGGATTTGCTCGGTGTTGGGAGTTACTGCCCTGACAGATGAGGAAGGAACTTTTATTCCTCATCACATGTGGTTTAAGCAAGAGCATCTCAAATCTTTTGCCACTCAGGTGAATAGATACTATGAATCTACTGCTCACTGGCTATTGCTGATGATGCGCTCAGCTAATGAGTTTGGGACTTTTAGCGAATACTGGTCCTATGTTTCTTGGGTTGCCGCTCAAGCGAACAGCGACTTGGCTTTTTATCCCTATGAACAATATGGTTCGACTACTGAGCGGTTTTTTGATGATGGTACTGGTTTGTTTTCAGCTGCTCTCAAGGGTAAGCAGGGTAGTTCATTAGAATCCGACGAGCGCTTTTCTCCCTCTTATGCCGAGGTAGAATCTTTTATTAATGAGGAATATGGGGCAAATAACTTGCCCTCTTCTCTGTCTTTTGAGAGTAGTCCCCGACATCTTAAAAAAGATCGCAAGAACATGCATATCGAAGAATCTCGTTCTCGCTGGAATCCTAGAGAAGACAAGGTTCTGGGTGCTTGATTAACAAATAACTAAATGACTAGGAAAAGACTTGTGGTTACAAGTCTTTTTAATTGCTAAAAATACGAAATTTAAAGTACTTGATGAGTATGGGAATGCTGCTTAACATTATCTTCGGCGCGCACTATATTCTCGGCATTCAATATTCTCTTTCTTTCTAGAGAATAGTTAAAATCTTTTTTGATTGTTCCTAACTCAATATGTTGGGTTGCTTCGGGACGATTTTTGTAAGTACGAGTTGCCGCGATCGCTCTTTCAGCAAAGCGATCGCATAACTGAGCTGATTTAGGAAGATCACGGGGAATCACAACCTTATCTTCTTGTAAAAATGCGCCCAATGTTTTGGCAAAAGCCATCTCATAAGAAGTGGGGATCTTATGTAAAATCGCTTCGAGAGAAGCAGAAGGAATTGGTTCGATGATTTTTACTTCATGGACTTGTCCATCTTCACGAAAGAAGCAAGTGGCTACACCAAAAATACAGTAATCGTTGGTCGAGATATCAGATATTTGAGAAAGTAATGTGGTATTTGTCATAAATTTCTGAGAGATAATCGGTTTATTTACCAAATAGTGATACTTAGATTAATAGTCCGATCATATATCGGACAGCTCAAACCCGATTAGTAAATGTTATAAAAACACATAATTTTGCATAAAACTAAGTCTTTTCTCCTAAGTAATACTTAGTGGTGACAAATATTGCCGCTAATTATAGATCCGTGAAATCACTCATGCAAAAATGTCCAAGAACATCTATGAATGAAGTTAGACTAACATTATTTTCCTGTAACCTTAGGAAACTAATGTTATAAATGACTGCTTCGTTTGCTTTTATCTTCCTAACTCAACAAACTTAACTAAATCTTTTGATAAGGTGATGGCAAACTATGAGACAGTTCGATCAGTGACACAATTCACTGACCTCAACCATCCAACCAGATAGTAGGGTAGCGTTAAGCAGAGTCCTCACAAAAACCATGAAAACTGATTTATATGACAAGACCAAAACTGTTCCCGAACCGATAGATCGTCCCCACCCATCGGAACAAGAACTATGTTCTGCTATCAAAGACACTTTAGAGCAGGGTAATTATGCTGTCGCGATCGCGATTATGAATGAATTAATCGCTCTACATCCAGATAGTGCAGCTTATTATAATAACCGTGGGCTAATGTATCTGCAAAATCACCAATTAACTGAAGCTTTTGCAGATTTAACCCATGCTCTAGAGATCGATCCTCAGCTCGACCAAGCTTATAACAACAGAGCCAACTGTTATGCAGCTCAAGGTGATTTCATTGCCGCGATCTCAGATTATGACATTTCCCTAGAAATCAATCCATCTAACATTAAAACTTGGATCAATCAGGGAATCACCTTTAGAGAACTTGGTTCCTATGATCTCGCAATTCAAAACTTTGATATTGCCTCAATTTTAAGCGATTCTTTTTCCGAGACAATTTACGCCGAAAGAGGCAGGACCTATCATCTTCGGGGAGATTGGAATTGCGCTGTGGCAGATTATCGTTCCGCTTTAGAGCTTTTAAGCAATCATCCTAAGCTTCAAGAGTATAAGATTAAGGTAAGAGCTTGGTTTGATGCCTTGATAAATCCTCTATTTCCTCAGGAATGTTAACTTTAATCCTTGAGCACAATACTTGCTAATTCACAAAATCCAGCAACTTCTGCCTTGCTAGTAATATATCTTGGCTGATATTTTAGACTGTCACAATAATCTAAGATATTGGCGACGCCCACAGAAACAGGAAATAGCTCCTGATTAAATAAAGATTCATCATTGGGACTATCGCCTACCGTGGCAATTTCTGTGGCTAGAAGTTGGGGAAAATAATCATGGATCACAGATTGTAGTCCTGGGGCTTTATCTTGCACCAAAGATTTGATATGACATTGTACTGTGCTGTAAGTGAAACCCCAACCAGCATCTTGGCAGATAGCTGCAATTTCTGTGAGTTGCGATCTAGTTAGATCTCCAATATCAAAAGTCCAGTCCGTCATGCGAAATCGATTATCTGCCGATTCTTGCAATTGGGGAAATTTGTGGCGTAATAATTCAAAGACTGAAGCTAGTTTTTGACGATAGGCTGTTAAATCTTGAATATTAGTCAGTAACTTAGAGCTGTTGTTTTGATTGTGATAGAACAGACCTCCATTTTCCGCGATCGCGCCCACGATTGGTAAATAGTTGGCAATACTCTGAACCCAACCCGCAGAGCGTCCCGTCACAATTAAAACTTGAATATTCGCATTTTTTAAAGCTTCTAGAGCCAAAATCAAATCAGAAGTGAATTTGCCATTTTCAGTCAATGTGCCATCCATATCAGTAGCTACCAACTGAATATTCTTTAGTAAATTATTATTCTGAGCTTCCGTTATTGATTGAATCAAAAGATATTTCCCAACGTTTAAGTCTCTGAATAATATAATGAATCGGTGAGTTAAAAATCATCCTTGATATCATCGAAGTGAATCATTCCCCAAACAACGACACCATAACCCCCACCAAAGCGGCTCAACTCCAGGGAGAAGACAAACGCCAATATATTCGTACTTTGTTCAACAATATTGCGACTAGATACGATTTTCTCAGAACCCTTGTTTTCCTGGGTCAAACTCGTTCTTGGTATCGTCAGGCTTTGGTCGATTTAGAACTGCAACCTGGAATGAAAGTGTTAGATGTCGGTTGCGGGACTGGAGAATCCACCAGATTTTTAACTAATTCTTACCAAGATATTGAGGTAGAAGGTTTAGATTTATCTCCTGGGATGCTAGAAGTTGCGCGCAAACTAGATTCTGTTAGTAATTATTTTGAGGGTGATGTTTGCCATATTCAACGTCCTGATGCTACCTATGACTTAGTCATTACAGCTTTTACTTTTCGTAATTTTCCTGATAAGCAAACATCCTTGCAAGATATGTTGCGAGTCTTGCGTCCAGGAGGAAGATTATTAATTTTGGATCATTTTCAACCGCAATATCCTGTTTTGTGGAAACAGACTTATACTTTCTGGATGAGTCGAGTTGTGCCACAGATTGTGCGTCCTTTTATTGAAGATAGTACTCCTTACCGTTATCTCGCTCAGAGCATTATCAATCAGTTGACAATAACCGAATTTACTGAGTTGATTAATGGTTTTGGTGCTACGGTAACGCAAACTAATTTCTATGGTGGTGGTGCTGCCGGAAGATTGATCGCAATTCGTAAATAAATAATGGTAGAGACGTTTCGCCTGTAGAGACGTTTCGGCGAAACGTCTCTACTAAATCAATTTTCAGCTAAAGGTGCAAAGATCTTTAATCCTTGAGGAATACAGCGAATTTCGACGGGAGTTGTGCCAATAATTTCTCCATCAACAACAACCTTTTGTGGTGGATTGGCTGATATTTTAATTTGGGGGACGCGCAAGCAGAGAATATCTTCTCGACTAGTCGGTTGTTTAATCAATGCCGATTTAAATAGATCAGCTAAAGCATTCACAGCTTGTAAGCCAGCTACTAAATTTGACTCCTGAGTTTGTTCTACCCCAATGGTCACATCGAGCAAACCATCATCAACAAGGGTTTCTCCCCATCCCTGAGCCAATATTGAGGTTGGTGGAGCGGCATTGGCAACGGTCATAGCGGGAGACTGAACCTTAATAATTTTGCCATCGAT
This sequence comes from Cyanobacteria bacterium P01_F01_bin.143, assembly GCA_039190385.1. GTDB lineage: Bacteria > Cyanobacteriota > Cyanobacteriia > Cyanobacteriales > Xenococcaceae > Xenococcus. The sequence goes on from JBCCYD010000102.1 coordinate 10,365, forward strand.
TTCTATTTGAGCTTCAAATGCTTCCTGAGTAGTAAATTGCTGTAATCCAGCTAGCAGATAGGCCAGAACTCCAAATTTATTTTTTAATTCGCGATCGGCTTTTTCTACGGTTTCTGCCTCAAAACCGATTCCTGCTAGCAAAATCATGGGAATATCATTACAGCGAGCCACGTCTACTACTTTGGTTGCCCCGACTAAAATATTTTCGCAGGCAGCGTTGAGATTCGTAGGAATGCCCAAAGCGACCGAAAAAGCATTGGCAGTTCCCCGAGGAATAATACCTAAAGGAATTTCGGTTTCCATTACTGCGGCAGCAACAGCCGAAATTGTTCCATCTCCCCCAGATGCAATCACCAAATCTGTACCATCTTTGATTGCTTCTTTTGCTTGCTCTCCTGGTTCTATTTCTGGTTGGGTTAAGATGACGTTTAGCTGAATTTCTGGTCTTAATAGTCTTTTGATTAGAGCCAAGTCTTGATCGGGATTTCCTTGTCCAGAAATAGGATTAAAGATCAGATGGGCAATTTTTTTGTTGCTTAAGGAAGTAATGACTGCTCTAGCGGTCGCTAAATTGGTTGCTAGAGGTACATTATGGATTTCGCAGAGTCGTAGAAAAGGTTTAATATCGGGTTCTTGGGGTTGAACCGAAAGCGAATCGATGAGAAAGATTACCGCTGCCACTTCTTCGATCGCGATTTGAGCTGCAATTTGCATGTCTCCACCCATAGCACCAGGTAAGAGAGATTCTACTTTGAGGGTCGTTTCTTGCTCAATTCTCTGCCCAGTATTGCCAGTTGCGATCGCCTGATACCGCGACAGAATCATTTCATATTTATTTATCAGGGCAATCATCTGATCTTTTTTGCGATCGTGGGCGATTAATGCAATCGTGTTTGGCATGTTTTAGCTTAGTTATGAATAAAAATATACTTTTATATTGAAATGTGACATTTGGCAGAACAACCTACTCTCTGCTCAGACAAGTCTATTGGAGAGTCATAAAAAATTATACAAACGCGAAAATCATGAAACATTTTATTATTACAAATCGCCTGATTGAAATTACTGCAGATGGGCAGGAAAGAATCAACGAAGATGGTAAAGAAGAAGCAACAGATGAAATAAGATTTGCTGAATATGACACAGACACCCAAGAATATACTCTTTTCCCTGAACCACAACCACGAGTAACCCTAGATAGTGTTCACTACAAATATAAATTAGTTGATGGTAATGATCAGGTCTTACTTGATGAAAATGATGAGCCAGTTTCCATTGATACTCTGCATGGTTCAGTAAATGCCTTTACTAGTCTTTATAGGTCTTTGAAACAAGAACCCGAAGGTGATGTTTTATTTTTTGTTCATGGATTTAATACCAATTTAAATAATGCACTTGATGCTCTCCAAACCATACATGAAAGATATGTAGAAAATGGTGATAATGAGATCAAACATATCGTAATGTTTACCTGGCCGGCAATGGGGAGCCTTCTTGAATATCGAGATGATTATCGTGATGCCGAACTTTCTGGATTTTCTCTAGCTAGGGTGTTATTAAAACTAGAAACTTTTTTCCAGGACTTTTTGGGAACAATGGGCAATGAACCATGTAATTCCAACCTTCATTTCATGACTCAATCAATGGGAGCTGTGGTACTGGAAAGTATGCTCAATAATCTTATCAGTCAAAATATTCCCCTCCGAGTTTTATTAGACAAAGTATTCCTCATGGCAGCTGATGTAGATTGGACAGCTTTGGAACAACCTAATCCTCTATATAAATTGGTAGACATTTGCGAAACCGTTCATATTTACTTGCATAGAAGAGATCGAGCATTAAATATTTCAGCAGCAACGAAAAATCCGGAAAATCGTTTGGGTAAATATGGGCCGAAAAACAAAAATCTTATTCCCAGCAATATTTCATGCATAGATGTAACTGGCGTTCGTAGTGGAGATTTCAACAATCACAGTTATTTTCGTAAAAGTGACAAACAAAGTCATTGCAGATGTCTTAAACGTAGTTCGACAAACAACACCAGTAATAGGAGACAGAGTTCTTAGTTAAACTTTTATTAAAATCAATGGCTAGAGTTTAAGAGCAGTTTTTGCTCTTTTTTTTGTGGCTTTCGCAGAGAAAAAGAGAAATTAAGGTAAATTAAGATAAGCTCCTAACTATTCAAGGATGTATCAATTTTGATTGCACGAGGAGCAATTTTTGAAGATTCTCCAGGCGATCGCTCTAAAGTTCTAACTCCTGTCTCCTAATCAAGGGCAATCACTAGATAACCTTATCTGTGTTTATCCGTGTTCATCTGTGGACTCTATTCAAATCGATAGCTTATGTCACCGACTTATCAATTACGCGATCGCGCTTATACTAAATTCCTAGAGCTACGCGATCGCAACTCCAATATCTCGCAGAATCAAATAGCATCAGTATAAACTCGTATCGATATGGCTTCCGTTGCTGGTTTTCTTTTTACTAATTTTGCGTTTTGGAAAAAGGCTTCATCCAAAGGCGGAATATCAGAGTAATCAATATCTTCATCAGACATCTCTACCAGTTTTTTTTCTCTTTCTTCCAAAGACATATCAGGACTAAATTGATTGTTGCTCATATACTCTCCTCTCTTTTTTGTTTGCTCTTCTAGCTGAAATTGCTATCTCTATCATTATGAACAACCAAGGTAATGATAAACGAGATCGCGTTTATGGTAAATTTCCAGAATTACGCGATCGCAAATAAAATATCTTGCAAAATCAAATAGCATTAATATCAACTTGTATCAGTATGATTTTCGTTGCTGTTCTTTTTAACTACTTGTCTAAATAGCAATTTTAAATAGAGTCCACAGATGAACACAGATAAACGCAGATACAGTTGTTTAGCGATCGAGGTTTTCCAGAGTTCTAAATGAGTTTGCAAACAATGGAATAGCGATCGCAAAGCTTGGCACAAGGAATAAATTGTAGTAATTATCTCCCTCAGCTCCTCAGCTCCTCTGCTCCCTCTGCTTATATCAATTCCTCATTTCAAAATTAGACAGACTATTACTGCCATTTATACCAATTTTTACCTTCGTCGATTATACTCTTGGGCGAGAAAGGTACCTATAATCAAACTTGTAGGTATTGAGTATTTTTCGGTGTGAGCAACTTTAAAAAAAAATATTAAAAATGTTAGATATTAATCAATTACCTCAAACTCGCCTCTTCGGTACCGATGGCATTCGGAGTAAAGCAGGAGAGTTACTAAATGCTAATTTTGCTCTCCAGTTAGGATATTGGGCAGGACAAGTCTTACAAGAAACCGCCACCGATTCTGGGGCAATTATCATTGGACAAGATTCGCGCAATTCTAGCGATATGTTAGCAACTGCGATCGCGTCTGGCTTAACTAGTGCGGGCTTAGAAGTATGGAATTTAGGCTTATGTCCCACTCCCTGTGTCGCTTCCCTAACCAATAGTATGGATGCGATCGGTGGAATCATGATCTCAGCCAGCCATAATCCTCCCGAAGATAATGGGATTAAATTTTTTGGTCAAGATGGCACCAAGCTTACTAGCCAAATTACCGATGAAATAGAAACTCGATTGCGAGCAAATTATCACAACTTTTCCACTGGCCAACTAACAAACAACAATTGGGGTAAACATTATTATCGCCCGGCAACCATTGATAACTATGCCCAACGCTTAACGCGATCGCTCCCCAAAAATATTAACTTCCAACAACTACGCATTGTCCTCGATTTAGCTTGGGGAGCCTCCGTCGAAGTTGCTCCCAAAGTTTTCCAAGAATTAGGTGCAGAGGTGATCGCATTACATCATCTACCCGATGGCGATCGCATTAACATGAATTGTGGTTCTACCCATCTAGCTGCCCTACAAAAAGCAGTTCAAGAACATCAAGCAGATCTCGGTTTTGCCTTTGATGGTGATGCCGATAGGGTAATGGCGATCGATAGTCAAGGACGAGTTGTGGATGGAGATTATATTCTCTATCTTTGGGGTCAACATCTCCGACAACAGCAAAAATTACCCGAAGATCTGATCATTGCTACCGTGATGGCCAATCTCGGATTTGAAAGAGCTTGGGAAAAACTCGGCGGAAAAATGACTCGTACAGCCGTCGGCGATCGCTATGTCCAACAAGAAATGTGGCGTACTGGTGCTATGTTAGGCGGGGAACAGTCAGGACATATTCTATGTCATCATCATGGAGTCTCAGGCGATGGCATTCAAACTGCTTTACATTTAACCTCTCTAGTTCGTAATTCTGGTATTTCTCTTAAAGAACTAGTTGATAGTAGCTTTGAAACCTATCCCCAAATTTTAAAAAATGTCCGCGTCGAAGATCGTGAGGTGCGCAGTAAATGGCAGCAATTCAAACCCGTCCAACAAGCGATCGCGCAAGCCGAAACAGCAATGGGCAATGATGGCAGGATATTAGTCAGAGCATCAGGAACAGAACCAGTAATTCGAGTTATGGTCGAGGCGATCGATTACGAATTAACTAACCATTGGACAAATAAATTAGTTCAAGTTGTCGAACAAAATTTGGCATCATAATAAGATCTAATTTTCGGATTACAAAAGAATTCCTACCCCTAACAATAAACCAAACCAAAAATACATAGCTACCGCAATAAATTTACAATTACTTACTTGTTCTGGTTGATCATGATACTCACTTACATAGGCGCAAAGTTTGATGGCATAATAGCCACTAAACAAACAAAGTAAAGCTCCAATAGGTAAAATCTTCAACCAGACAAATAATCCGATTAGACCATAGTTAATTACTGCCCACCAAGATAAAATTTTGGCGGATTTTTTAGTCCCCAAACGAACTACAGGAGAATATTTGCCCCCGGCTAAATCATCTTTAACCTGATGGAAATGAGCGCAAAATAAAATCATGCTAGTGGAAAAACCAACACTAACAGCACTAGCCAAAATAGTATTTGAAAGCTCTGGACTCTGCAAATAATAGGTAGTAATAGTTAGCAGACTATAGGAGAAGAAACAAATTATTTCGCCAATTCCTTGATAGCTGAGACGAAAAGGAGGACCTTGGTAACTGTAACCCAAAAAGCAACCTATCAAAAAAAGAAGCATCAAGGGAATATCTTGCTGTCTCCAACTGAGCAGGGCTACGATAATTAATCCGATAATCAGAAGCAGATTAGATAACCAGAGAATAGCTGTTTTATTGCCAGTTAATTGAACAATAGAATGATATTTGTTAACATCAACTCCGGTATCATCATCAAAAACATCGTTGGTAAGATTAATCCAAATTTGGATTAAAACAGCAGCAATGAAAAATAAGATGAGGTTAGATAGATTGACATTGCCTGTCTCTGCTAAGGCTACGGCATTTCCAACCCAAATAGGGATAATAACTACACTATAAAGAGGTAATTTGATTGCAGCTATCCAAAGTTGAC
>JBCCYD010000103.1:0-15806 GCA_039190385.1 Cyanobacteria bacterium P01_F01_bin.143
TATGAAAGGAATATAAAGATAAAGTTATTTTAAAGAAGAACTAGCCAAAAACAAAAAATCCAAACTCGATTATCAAGTTTAGATGAATTTATTTATTTATAGCAATCCTCATACTAGTGAGGTACATCTGAGACTAGTGACTGGTGATTGGGGACTGGGTACTGGGAAGAAGGGGAAGCGTGCATTTCCCAATCCCTAATCCCGAATCCCTAAAACTAATAAATTCTGTACCTCATGAATCCGAGAAACGCTATATGTTCAATTAAATTACTGATTAATTATCCTTCAATTCGGAGCGCAATTTTTCTAATTCAGCATCAATAGCAGAATCTCTGAGATTCTCATTGGTTGTTGCTTCTCCAGTCAAAATTGGTTGAGAAGGTGCCGCTCCAGTTAGTTGTGCTTTCATCTTGGCCAATTCATCTTCCACATCTTGACCTGCTTCTAATTGTCTAAATTGTTCATCAACGCTGACCCCTCCTTCGAGTTGTGCCGCAACTTGAGATTCTGCTTCGAGTTGCATCACTTTATCTTCCATCCGCTCAAAGGCACTGAGGGCGCTAGTAGAATCAATACCACTGATGAGATCTCGCGATTCTTTTTGGGCTTTGGCCGCGTTGGCTCTGGCCTTGAGCATATCTTTTTTGCTCTTAGCTTCGACAATTTTGCCTTCTAATGTTCTGGCGTCACGTTTAAGATTGTTTACAACTTCAACTTGCTGTTGTAATTGAGTCTCTAGAGTGCTGGCTGCTTCGGCAAAGGATTTTTTACGAATTAGAGCTTCACGAGCAAGATTGTCGTCTCCTTTAGAAATTGCTAATTGGGCTCTTTTTTGCCAAGCATCAACTTGCTGTTGATTTTTTTTGTATTGTAATTCGGTTTTTTTCTGAGTTGCGATCGCTGTGGCCAAGGCTTGACGCATTTTGACTGCATTGTCCTGCATTTCCACAACAGCTTGTTCTAGTACTTTTTCTGGATCTTCAGCCTTACTAATTAAATCATTCAAATTAGCGTTAATGACTCGACCAATACGATCAAATAAACCCATGACTTATCAGTTATCAGTTATCAGTTAACAGTTATCAGTTATGACTTTCCCTTTGTTATGAGGTTTTATCGTCATTTAATTCATTAATAGACATTATAGAGGATATACGGACTATCCTGCGTTGGTTTAAATGACTCAATACTAATGGTCTGAAGGATACATATAAGCGTAAAATCCCTCTTTTTTAAGTTTATCTAAAAACTGTTGTGCTAATTCTTTGTGACCAAAGGCACCCATATAGATAAATACGCCTTCTTCTAGGGTGATTAAAGAAACATTAGGCACTTTTTCTCTGGCTAGGGCTAAGGAGCGATCGCCTGTATATTCACTGAGAATATAGTAATATTGGGCCAGGGATTGAGGGGTAAAAGGATTACTACTTTGAGCCATGTTTAGAGGTGGAATGGCTAAAGGCAGCGTCGTTAAAGGATCAGTTTCAGATTGATTTAAATCCAAATTTTCATTGGTAGTAGGTTGGGGAAGGCTACTCAAATTAGAAGCTTTTAATTTAATAAATTCCTGGGATGATAAATCCATATTGCCCACTTGAGAGGGACTTGTCTGTTCGATCGCGGATTCGGAGGCCATCTGGGTTTTTTGTTTGTTATTCGAGATGATAATAGCTGATGAAGTATTGGCGACAACCACAACTGCGATCGCGATAAAGATAGTCTTTTTGCCAATAAAATGATTTGATTCGGATGATGCGTTATCTGACTCCCATGGGTTAAAATTATCCTCTGTTTGTTGATTAATTTGTTCAAAGGGAAAATTATTGCCCCTTTTTTTTGTATCCTTAGTTAATAGTTTGGCCGATGCTAGACGACCATTCGGATTAGCTTTAGGAGGATTAAAGATATTAACTTGTCCAGTAAGAAAGGGCTTATGAACAATAGTAGATTGTTTTTTTTGCTCAGAAGACATAAAAAATCAGTTGTCAGTTATCAGTTATCAGTTATCAGTTCAGGTTCTGCTAACTGAATAATCCACAACAGGATAACCGACCATTGTTAAAAATGTTAATTGCCAATTGCTTATGAAATGATGCCCGAAAATCAAATCGAACTTTTTATTCTCGATCGCGATCCGATTTTTCGTTTAGGATTATGTACTGCAATAGCAGATTATGAAGCATTATCAGTTGAATTAGCCGCAGAATCTACCGAAAATCTCTTGGACACCTTGGATCAGGGGATTATTCCCGATATTCTCATTATTGGCTGGAGTTACGACGATTCAGAATCTGATTCTTGCTGGAAATTATGTCAAGAGTTATTGGAGAGATTTCCCGAACTGAATATTTTACTTTTAGCTTCTGGTTTGAAAACGCCCGAGTTATCGAAAATTCAAGGATTGGGAGTCAGAGGCTATTGCCTCAAGGGCACAAATATCGATACTTTAGTTTTTGCCTTGAATTGCATCCGTTCGGGAGAAATTTATTGGCAAGGAAATAATTCTACTGGGTTGGTAGAACCAAATTTATGGCAAAAGGCTTTATCTAGTTTTAGCAATTCGGGAAAAGAAGATATTGCTCAGGATATTCAGGCAATTGATAATAGTTTAGCTGAAGATAGTTTACCATCATTAAAGCGATTGCTTCTCTTGGGACGTAAAAGGGAATTACAAGCTGCCAATTGGTTGGTAGGGCGTCTTTCTAGTGATGAAAAAACTTCGGAACCGCTGTCAACATCGGGTAGCTCTCAAGTATTGAATGAATCAAAAGAGATTCAATTATCTACCCTTCCCCAATTTGCGATCGCGCAAGATAACCCTGATTCTGTAGTCTCTCGCATCTTTAATCGGGTTTCTAGAGATATTAGTATTGGCTTGGTGAATAGCACTGATTTATGGTTGGAAATTGATATTTTACAACCGCAGAAAAAACAGGAATTACTTTATCTAATTTTAGAAACATTAGTCCCGATTTTACAAGATTTAGATCGAGAAGCAGAATTAGCGTTGCAAGTAAGAGTTGGGCTGAGGAATCTGTGGTCGCAATCGGCAATGGAGTTCTTTTTTGCTAATTATGAAAATTCTCTTGAAATCGACAAACTAGAGTTTAAGAAGTTGTTTGTCCAAGAATATGTGAATTTTCAGGAAAATATTTGTAGTAAGATTTATTTTGCGCCAGAACTTTTAACTTATTTAGCTTGGGAATATCCTCTAACTATAGATCGGGTTACTTATCGGGTTGATTCTCCAGAGGCGATCGCGAGGGCGGTGAATTTACTTCATAATCTGACTTTGCGCATTGCTAATGGGATTATGCAAATGTTGTTAAACAATTTTTCTGATATCGAAATTTTCAAGTATAAACTTTATCTCAATAATTATCGCAGTTCGCGCGCGATCGCCCATTTTCGTAATGAAATATCCTGGGGATATCGTTCGGAAAAATATTGGTTAACTCCTAAAGATATTTTTGAAAGTTCTTATAAAATATTGACTTTGAGTCGAGGTCAGATTATTAATTTGTCGATCTATGGGCCAAGAGTAGAGGAATTATCTCGATTGCAAGGATTGCCTTGGCTCGCAACTATTGTATTGGAATTAAGGGATGCGATCGCGCCTCGATTACGTTCTGTCTTCGGATTAGTTGGTACTAGTTTGGTTTTTACTCTTACGCAGATTATTGGCAAAGGTATTGGTTTAATTGGGAAAGGGATTATTCAAGGTTTAGGGAATAGCATTAAAGAACCCAAATCTAATAATTCAAAAAGAAAAATATAATTGGCATAAATAACTTAGAAGGTTAGTTAAAAAGATTCTAGAGATATTGGAGGTTAAGGAATAGCGATTAACTTGCAGAATTTAGAAGTTAAATCTTACAATTAACTTTGGTTGGTCTCAAAATGCAGTACTTACTGTAAGTTCCAAAAATTCAGTTGAATGAAAGATTTCTTTATTAGCTATAACCAAGCCGATAAACAATGGGCGGAGTGGATCGCCTGGAAACTGGAAGAAGCAGGTTACTCTGTTATTATCCAAGCCTGGGATTTTCGCCCTGGAGGTAACTTTGGTCTGGATATGCAGCGTGCAGTCCAAGAAAGTAATAGGACAATTGCTGTTCTTTCTGAGTCTTATCTCAAATCATCTTTTACACAACCAGAATGGACAGCTGCGTTTGTCCAAGACCCTGAATCATTAAAACGCAAGTTGATACCTGTGAGGGTAAAGGATTGTAAACCAGGGGGATTATTAAGTTCCATTGTTTATGTCGATCTGGTGGGGCTAACAGAGGCAGATGCAAAACGAGCTTTATTAGATTCATTGCGAGAGCGAGCTAAACCAGCACAAGCTCCTATTTTCCCTGGGGTAAGGTCAACTGAGCGAGTCATAGAAACCCCTAAAGCCTTTCCTGGTGTAACAAAACAAGCTAAGGAGAATTTCTTACCACAATCGATAGAAAGTTTAGAGTCTGATCTTGATTGTCAACAGTTGATTGAGCATTTAAATGATTGCGATTGGAAATTGCTCAAGCGAGCTTACGAGCATTGCCGCCCCAGAGATTGGAATAGCAAGCAACCAGAGAATTTAGTTGAAGTGGTTACTGATTTATATCGGTATTATGAAAAGAATAAAAATAATGATGAAAATATTTTGATTAATTTTCTGGTGTATTTGATAACTAAACCTGAGTTATCTGATAATTTGATAGTAGATTTAAAAGGATGGGCAAATAAAGCATTTGGAGTAAAAGAAGAAGAAATTGCTGAGCAATGCGATCGCCTTAAAGAATCATTAACAGCAAAGCAAATATCTGAGACAGCAAATATTGAATCTCGATTATGGATTATTTTGAATGAAGCAGGAACTAGCGATCAATATAAACTTGAGTCTGCCTACTATATTAAAAATATTCATAACTACCAGCGAGATAATAAAGATAGTTACCAGAAAATTGAATTTGAATTATCAGAAAATGTTAAACGTTCTCAACTCCAGGATAGAGACTTCTGCTTTCCAGGATTGACAGAAATTATCGAGCAAATATATGTTGATGACACTCTTCGCATTGATTTTTTTCTACCTTTTAAAAGTTTAGATTTGATAGTGGATAGCTGGTTGATTCAAGATGAATATGGAGATGAACCATTTCCTATAGGAAGTGAATACCCTGTTGTGATTAGGGTTTTAGAGCGACATAATAAAGCTTATAAACAAGCTCCTCTGTGGAAAAGTAATTGGAAGCCTCAATACATAAATCAATTAAGCAAATCAGCATTAATTTGTAGTGATCGTCCTCTAGACAAGATTAGTGAAGAGCTTGTAAAAGAAGAAGTTTTAGGACTACGTTGTAAATGTCCGATTGAGACCCACAAAACTCACAAAAAGAAACTTAAACCTATGATTATGCGACGAGGGTTGCCTATTGCATTGTGGTTAAGAAAAGAACTTAAAAATTGTTGTGGAGAGGAAAACTATCATGAACTTCTAGACATAAATTTAGTTGAGTTACCGCAAAAGCTCAAGAATATTCGTAATGAAGATCGCCAAAATGAATCACATTTAGCTCACCATATAAGTTTACTGTGGGATGATCCAATTAATTTGCCTTCTGATGACTACAAATTTCAAATGCCAAAATCTGGATTATAAGTATGGATGACTGGAAACTTTTTACTAACGAAAACCAATCTCAAGCTAAATCAATTAATTGGGAAGAAGATTTTCCTGATCCTCCTAGTTGGCGTAGTTTCAATACTCAAGCAGAAGAACGTAAAAGACGCTTTATTGCGCCAGCAAATGCTATTGAAGTTGTTAATGCTGCTCTTTATCTGCGTCGTCCTTTATTAATTACAGGAAGACCAGGAACAGGAAAAACTAGTCTTGCCTATGCAGTAGCCCATGAACTAGGTTTGGGAGAAGTCCTGAAATGGCCGATAACTACAAGAACGACTCTTGAAGACGGACTTTATCGCTATGATGCGATCGCGCGACTGCGAGAGAGCCAAAGAGATAAAAAAGATGAAGCACCAGAAGATATCGGTAAATTTATTCAATTGGGGCCTTTGGGTACGGCATTAATCCCTTCATCACCGTCCAAGAAACCAAGAATTTTGCTCATTGATGAAATTGATAAGAGTGATATCGATCTCCCAAATAATTTACTCAATGTTTTTGAAGATGGAGAGTTTGATATTCCAGAGTTAATTCGGATTAAAGAACAAACCCAAGATGGTGTGGAAGTGGAAACTTATTACCGGAAACAAGAGGAAGATCGTACCTATACAGTACGGCAAGGTCAGGTCAAAGCCAGTACTTTTCCTTTTGTAATTATGACGAGTAATGGGGAACGAGAATTTCCCCCAGCTTTTTTGCGGCGTTGTCTTCGCTTGGAAATGCCTAATCCTGATGAAGAAGCTTTGAAAGATATTGTCAAACAGCATTTAGGGGACGAAACCTCAGAGAATCAAGAGATAAGGAAAAAATTAATTGAAGAATTTCTCAAATATCGGGATACTCAAGAACGTAATCTAGCGACAGACCAATTATTAAATGCGATTTATTTATTGACTCAAGAACGGAATCCTACAGAGTCGGAAAAAGAGATATTGCTCGAACGCATTTTCCAATCATTAGGAGATATTTAATGGAGTCTTCAATGGAAAAGCAAGAGCAACTGATCCGAATGCTAAATAGAGCGGAATTGAGTTTATCGAATGAACCTCTTAGTTCCATAGAGATTGCCGATATCATTTGGTTGGCTACCTATTTCCGGCAAAGACAGAAACAGACTGAGCCAGTGAATATCAATACTAATATTCAACGGGATAGTAATTCAAACCAAACAGAAAAGAAAAAGCAGACAAAAGATATTTCAACTGGTAATAATAACCAAACTAATAAAAATGATGATACTCAAGGAGAAAGTAATTCAGAATCTAACTCAAAAACTGATCAAATATCTGTAGTTGCTAATCAAAATAAATCTACTCAATTTTCTAGGACTAAAATACCTTTTCGAGTGCCTTCTGCTAATGCTATTCCTCATAGTCGAAAGATTGCCCGTGCTTTGCGATCGCTAAACCAAAAAGTACCTTCGAGAAGGCTCCAGATTCTTGATCAATCAAAAACTATTAAACAGACTGCTGAAGAAGAATTTTGTATTCCTGTTCTCAAGCCAGCATCTCGAAGATGGTTAGATGTTGTGTTAATAATTGAAACCAGTCCTTCTTATGGTATTTGGCAACAGACAATTAAAGAATTCAAAAATTTACTTTTACTTCAAGGTGCATTTCGAGATGTTAAATCTTGGTATGCCAATGTTGACGATCGCGGAAAGCTGGTTTTTAAATCACAACAAGGGAGTCGTCGTAACCCAAAAGAGCTGATTGTTCCTGATGGCGATCGCCTGATCTTAATTGTGAGTGATTGTGTATCTTCCGCTTGGTATAGTAACGCTTGGCGAGATTGGATTAAGGTTTTTGGTAAGCATCATCCCATCACTATCTTGCAGATGCTGCCACCTTCTTTTTGGCTCAGAACTGCTCTTGGTTACATGGATTCGGTTTGGTTAAGTTCTGGGAAACCTGGTGCTCTTAATCATAAGTGGCATCAAGAAAGTGCTACCCCTTGGGAGGAAGAAACCCCTGGAGATTTTCCTGTCCCTATTGTGACTCTAGATCCCTATGCTTTGGAAATCTGGGCTAAAGGAATTGCTGGAGCTAGTCCTACTCAATTAGCTGGTGTTTATCTTCAGTCTTTAAATTTTCCCCCACAAAACTTAGAGCGCCCGACCCCTTCTCCAGAGCAAGTTTTTGAGCAATTTATGGATATTGCTTCTCCCACTGCCAGAAGATTAGCGGCTTTATTATCTGCTGTCCCAGTACAGTTACCAATTGTCAGATTAATTCAGCGATCGCTGTTAGCAAAAAACTCTAATGCTGTGCATGTGGCTGAAATATTTTTTAGTGGCATTTTAAAGCTTATTCAAGATCATCCAGATCCAGAACAACGTTTCTATGATTTTCAAGACGGTTTGCGAGCTATGTTAAACAATACTCTTCCAAAACAAGAGATTGCTGGGGTTATTGACAAAGTTTCAGCCTATCTTGCTCGACGTGTCGGAGTTTCAATTCGTGAATTTCGGGCTATGTTAGCTGTTCCATTAGAGCAATTAGAATCTGCCTTCGCGTCAGAAATTAGTGAATTTGCTCGTATATCAAAGGAGGTGTTACGAGGATTAGGCAAAGAATATGCTGATTTTGTTACTGCCTTAGATAATGGAGAAATTTATTTACCAGATTGGGGATTTTCAGTTAAAACTTTCTCTTTTGAAGTTGCCGAGTTTATAAAATCAGACAATATGGAAGATGAACTGGAGGAATTAACTTTTGTTATCGCTACTATTGAAATTCAGGAAACAAAAACTTTTGAATCTTTTACTGAAGATTTAGGTAATAGTATTAACTTAGAAATGGTTGCTATTCCTAGCGGAACATTTATCATGGGTTCGCCAGAAGGAGAGGGTTATAGTGATGAAAAACCTCAACATGAAGTAACTGTCCAAGCTTTCTATATGGGCAAATATCCCATAACTCAAGCACAGTATCAAGAAATAATGAGTGCAAATCCTGCTCAATTAAAAGGAGATTATCAAAGACCAGTAGAGTGTGTTACTTGGGATAATGCAATAGAGTTTTGTAAACAGCTATCAAAGCAAACAGGAAAAAAATATAGATTACCCACAGAAGCAGAATGGGAATACGCTTGTAGATCAGGAACAACTAGTCGCTATTATTTTGGGGGATATATTACAGAGCAGCAAGCGAATTACGAAGGTTCTCCTTATAAAACTACTACTGTAGGAAAATATCCCTCAAATGATTTTGGCTTATATGATATGCACGGAAATGTCTGGGAATGGTGTGAAGATGATTGGCATGAAAACTATGAAAATGCTCCAACAGATGGACATGCATGGCTATCACAAGAAAGTAATCGTAAAATAATGCGCGGGGGTTCGTGGAACAACGTTGCTAGAACCTGTCGCTCAGCGTACCGCCACAAACAGTCTTACGACTTCAGGTTCAACGATATTGGTTTTCGTGTTGTGTGTGTCTCCTCTAGGAATATATAGCCCTTTTTGCACTTTTTGCCCTCTGTGAAAATTTTGGGAATTAACAATTTTTAGTTTGGTTTATGGAACTTATAAAATGGCAAAATTAATAATTCATAAAAAAGAAGCCAAGACAAAATATTACACTGAAGACTTAGGAGATAATATCAAGCTCGAAATGATTGCTATTCCTGGCGGTACTTTCATAATGGGCTCTCCAACAGAAGAACTAAAAAGATTTGACGATGAAGGACCGCAACATCAAGTAACTGTTCCTAGCTTCTACATAGGACGTTATACGATAACTCAAGCTCAATGGAAAGCAATGGCAGAATTAGAACCAATAGAAAAAGAATTAGAACTAGATCCATCCAATTTCAAAGAATACTATGAAGGTATAGATCGATGGCAAAGACCTGTTGAGCAAGTATCTTGGGATGATGCCAAGGAATTTTGTGTGCGGCTCTCTAGGGAAACAGACAGAGAATACAGATTACCTACAGAAGCAGAATGGGAATACGCTTGTAGATCTGGAACCACGACTCCATTTCACTTCGGAGAAACTATTTCTACTGAATTAGCGAACTATAACGGTAGTGCTTATGGAGAAGGAGTTGAAGGGGGATCTAGAGGACAAACAACCCCAGTAGGATATTTCAAAGTTGCTAATAATTTTGGACTAAGCGATATGCACGGAAATGTTCGGGAATGGTGTGAAGATGATTGGCATGATGACTATGAAAATGCGCCAACTGATGGCAAAGCCTGGTTTTCAGAAGAAAGTCGCAATAAATTAACACGCGGGGGTTCCTGGGACTACAATCCGCTTTATTGCCGCTCAGCGATTCGCAGCGATTCTTTTCGCGATGTCCGTATCGGTAATATCGGATTTCGCGTTGTCTGCATTGCCCCTTAATCAGTTATCCTCATTAGAGGACAAGTCAGTTATAAGTTATCAGTAATTTTGAACATGAAAAATAATAGTTTGGTGTATGAGAAGGCTTCCCAATTTGCAATCGGGACTGAAAAATGGCAAAATTAGTTATTCGCAAAGAGCAAAAACAAGGACAGTTTTTTACTGAAAATTTGGGAAATGGAATAGGGCTAGATATGGTTTTCATTCCTGGTGGAAGTTTCATGATGGGAACAGAAGACAAAGAAATAGAAAGGCTAGTTAAAGAATATGAATGGGATGGTTATAGAAGAGAAAAACCGCAACATCAAGTTACTGTCCCAAATTTCTTTATGGGGCGTTATCCTGTCACTCAAGGGCAATGGAGAGAGGTAGCAGAATGGGAGTCAATAGCAAAAGAATTAGATTCAGATCCATCCAATTTCAAGGAAGACTATGAAGGAATAAATAGATGGATGAGACCAGTAGAAAGGATCTCTTGGGAAGATGCAAAAGAGTTTTGTAATCGATTAAGTAAGAAAACCAAAAGAGAATACCGTATACCTACAGAAGCAGAATGGGAATATGCTTGTCGTGCAGGAACGAGTTCACCATTTCACTTTGGAGAAACAATTAGCACTGATTTAGCTAATTATGCTGGAAATAAATCTTATGGAAGAGGTTCAAAAGGAATTCAGAGGGAACAAACGACTCCAGTAGGATATTTCCAAGTAGCTAATAATTTTGGACTGAGCGATATGCACGGGCTAGTCTGGGAATGGTGTGAAGATGATTGGGATGATAATTATAGAAATGCATCAACTGATGGAAGTGCTTGGTTATCAGACAACATTATTGGCAAAGTAATACGTGGTGGCTCATGGGGTAACGATCCTTATGGCTGTCGCTCAGCATATCGCTACTTCGGTCGCCGCAATTCCCATATTGACAGTATCGGTTTTCGCGTTGTCTGCGTCGCCCCCAGGAATACATAGCCCTTTTTACACTCTTTGACCTGTGCATAGTTTCCTTTTAGAAACCTTCCAAATCATTTAGTAGGATTATTTGCCTAATTAATAGATTTAAAACCAGTAGTCATCTGAGAAATCCAACCGACATATTTAGTTTACTCTTATTTTCCGCCATGATAAACTTATTTAATTCTATTCATCAGCTCAAGATTTCGTCATTCAGAGAAGAAATACAGAACAAAAGGCAACCATTCATCGTTTCAGGTTGATGAGCTGTGTCCCCGACCGAATCAACGCGATCGCCGACAGTATGAGTCAGACCATCAACAACAAAATCACCAGCCAAGACCAAAACCGTTTCACCGCTGTCATGGGCATGTAAGGGGAAATGTCCCCCAGAATTCGCTTGAACATAGAAAGCCAACTTTTGGTGCGCTTTATCTACCTCCAAAATAGCCATCTGGGCATCAGTAGTTCCGCCAGCTAAAGTCTCCCAGCTCAGGCTTTGACTCTTCCGCATGAGTTCGTCAATGGAAAGCTGAAGTAGCTGATAAAGTTCGGAATCAGCCTCAATGACATCTTGAGAAATTCGCTCAAATAGTCGCTCCTTAAGATTTGCAGCCATTGGCATTTCCGGTAACGTGTAGGCAATTGCCGCTGCTGCGTCTGACAATTCATCTACCGTTTGGGCAAAGTCATGCGATCGCGAAATCGACTGTCGAACCCAATCTCGCTCCTGAGGTTCCAACATATCAAGTGCATATAGAGCTGATAATTCATCGTCTTTGTTATTAGACAATGGAGGATTTGACGACATAACTTTGCTTTTTATAACAGTTTCTCTTATCTTGGTTTAATCTTAATTCTGATTTGGGTTCAAGTATCTTGTTCCCATCTTAATGTATAGTTACTAATCTTTACTTTGAAATATAGCACTACGCAATTTGGTTAGGACATTAGTGAACGCTCAAGCCTATGATTAGTGAACTTTTGACTTTTGACTTTTGAGTGACAAACAATTATAAAACTTTTTAAATGGTTTCTAGCTATGACTCTTTGAGCAGCTTTTTTAACTTACTAAGTCCCAGTCGAACTCTTGTTTTAACAGTGCCCAAGGAAATTCCCGTTTGCTTCGCAATCTGTGATTGGCTTAACCCCTGATAATAAGCTAACTCTATAATTTGTCGCTGTTCTTGTGGGATCTGGGCTAGAGCCATTTTTACCTGCTGACGTCGGTCATTAATCATCAGGTCTTCTTCCGGGGTCATACCAGATGTTGTCAGAGATACTTTCGTCGCAATAGTAACTGCTTCAATAACCTTAGCCTTGCGCTGTTTTCGCCGTATCCGATCTAAAGCGCGACTGCGGGTAAGTAAAAATAGCCAAGAATCTGTACGACCGCGTTGGGAATCGTAACGCTCAGCTGTGCGCCACACTTGAGAGAACACATCTAAAACAACTTCTTCGGCTTCTTCCGCAGTGCCCAGCATTTTATACGCTAGTGAATACATCACTCGGGCATAGCGATCGTATAGCAGACCTAAAGCAGGTTGCTCCTTTTGAGCAATCCTTTGCATCAAAGCGGCATCTTCGGAAGGTGGAGGCGTAAGGTTTTTTGGGTTAGCCATATCAGCGCTTTAAGCTGTAATTCAAAATAAATTTCTCCAAAAATTTGGGACCGACAGATCCAATTTTTAATTGCTGGCGTATACCTTCATAGAAGACAAGTTTCAATATCATACATGCTGAGATGGTCTCATCAAAGTCTATGGAAATAATTGAATTGTTTCTTGTCCCGCAAGATTATCGTTCATTACTTTTTTTATCGAAAAACAAAATTCTCATGAAACTATCTCTTTTTAGTACCAAAAATGCTCATCTCAAATCTGTCAATCCTAAGAAAGGAAGATTACAGAAAGCCTTTAGATTCACTGCTAGTATGCTAGGCATTGCTGTCATTATTGGAACTAGCGCATTTTATGTGAATGCTTCAGACCATGACGATGGTGAAAGTGAAATCAAAGGTCGTAATCTTAATTTGACAGATCTCTACGTATTTCGAGAATCGGAGCAAAATCCTGATGCTTCAGAAGATAATCTAGTATTTATTATGAATACCAATCCTCGTTCAATAGCACGGCAACAGTATTATTTCAGTACCAAAGCCCGTTATGAGTTTAAAGTTGACGCCGTCAAAGATAAAAACTCCCCGGTTGAAGGCGAGGCCGATGTGACACTCCGCTTTGAATTTGAAGCCCCAGATGCCGACCAGCGACAAGCCTTTACTGTGACTGCGATAAATGGGAATGGCGATCATCATACAGCAACAGGCTTCACTACAGCCCTCAACCAAAATCCCACAGTCAACTCAGTGAATCTGGGAGACGATACCCTCAAAGTCTTCGCGGGACTTCGAGAAGATCCCTTCTTCTTTGATGTAGAACAATTTTTCCGTGTCCGAGCAGGGGCATTGGGAATAGGGCCTGCGGTGGGTTTCCGTGAACCTAGGCAAGCGGTGGACTTTACGAAAGGATATAACGTGAACGCGATCGCAGTACAAATCCCTATTGATTTTTTGCAAGGCGATAGCAAAGCAAAAACTTTCGACGTATGGCAAACTATTTCTCTGAAAAATGGCAGTACTTACCAACAAGTAGAGCGTCTAGCACGTCCGGCAATTAATGAAGGCTTAGTTGTCACCCAAGACTTGCTCCAAGCCCTTAACGGGGTGACCCCAGACTTTGAATTAGCTGCTCTAAAAGGTGAAGCAAAAGCAGCTAAAGCCGCAGCCCCAATTGTGAACGAAGTCAAACAAACTCTCCTGGCCTTGGGCAACAGCAGTGAGCGAGCCGACCAGTTGATTGGTGCTTTTCTTCCAGATGTTATGCGTATTGATACTACTAAGCCTAGCGGCTATGCTAATGAGCTTAATGCTAAAGGCAGCCCTGTTCGAGGACGTTTGCTTAAAGATGATGTGATTGATATTACTCTCTCAGTGTTAACAGATGGTGCCATAACTTCTGACAATGTTTCTTATGAAGGCGTGGCAGGAAATCCAGCTCAAGGGCATCAGCCTTTGGCGGAGAATTTCCCTTACCTAGCTCCACCAAACTAGTACCGCTACGCGGAAGTAATGAGTAATAACTGTCTTACGTGGTTGTGCAAGGTCGGGAAACCCGACCGCACCCCACGCGCAATGAGTAATGAGTCTTTATTTCTAGGCTTTTTGATTATTCCTAATAGTTAGCTTATTTACGCCCACCTTCACTAAGTTGTAGTAACCTTCATCCGCAGCCCCTCTTCCATTATTGGCAGAAGGAGCTAAGCATCTATATTCCTTCAGTTATAAGAGATAAAACTTATATGCCTCTTTCCTCTTCGTCCCTTTTCAAAAATAGAGCCCTCTTAGGACTCACTCTTTTAGGTTTATTCCCTACCATCTGGGTTGCCTCTCCCATCATCAAAACCAAATTAATGCCTTCTGCTTATGCCTATCCCTATGATCTTTCACCATCAGGTCGGGTCAGAGAAAGCCTAACTGCTGAAATGACAGCAGCAGAAAGTCGAATTCAACAAAACCCCAATGATGGTTTAGATCGGGCATTTTTGGCCCAAGCCTATCTAAAAATGGCTCGCATTACCGGTGCAGACCAATGGTATGAGAAAGCTGAAGCATCCGCACAAAAGTCTCTGGAAAATCTACCTTTCAATAATGATGGTGCCTTACTTGCTCTAGCTAAAGTAGCCGAAGCTAAGCACGACTTTGCTACAGCAGCTCGCTTTGCCGAACAAGCCTCTGGAGGAGAAGCGATCGCTCTCGTGGTCAAATCTAAACTGGCAACAGGTCAGGTAGCTGAAGCGAATGCAGCAGCGGAGAAGTTAGTGGCATTTTCACCTTCCATGGGGAGTTTGACACTGCGGGCGCTAGCAAGACAAGCTCGGGGTGATCACGCAGGCGCATTAAGTGATTTTCAGCAGGCGATCGCTGTAGAGCAACCCTCGGAAGTCAGAGGCTCAGCACTAACAAGAACCCTACTGGGCAAATTATATGCAGAGCAAGGTCAAGACAAATTGGCGGAATCACTTTACCGAGAAGCCCTAAAAATTGAGCCGAACTATCCTCAAACACTGTTAAACTTCGGTGAATTGAGACAAGAGCAAGGACGCTATCGATCTGCTGAAAAATTCTATAAGCAAGTAGACGATCCATTAGCACTATTGGGTTTGGCAAAAATAAAGAGGTTGCGGGGTCAGGAGACAGCAGCACGTATTCAGTGGGCAGCAGCAGAAACAATCTTGCGGGATAAGATAGCAGCTAATCCTCTCGACCATCGCCGAGAATTAGCAGTATTGTTATTAGAGCGGGGAGATGAGGCTGATCGGGATGAGGCGCTCACACTCATGCAAGCAGAAGTCAAAAATCGACGGAATGCCGAGACTCTAAACACCTTTGCTTGGGCGCTGTCTGAAGTAGGTCGTGGGCAAGAGGCGCAGGTGGTGATTGAGGAGGCAATTTTGCAAAACCCTCAAAATAAGGAAATATTTATCCATTAGGAAATGGTATAGCAATTCTCACACTATTATATTGGAATTAAGAGATGCGATCGCGCTCACCAAATTTCCTCTCAAGCGAAAGATCCGCGATCGCAGTAACATAGTTTTCTCAAAAAGGTGGAAATGTTACCAAGGTAAAGCGCGATGACCTCCGCTAAACTAACAGACTTAAGCCAACGATACCAAAAACTAAAGCAGAAAAACGACTTTTTAATCAGACTCAACAAACTTGTTCCCTGGGAAGAGTTCCGACCGAGCTTAGAGCAGATGCGTCAGAAA
>JBCCYD010000104.1:0-15644 GCA_039190385.1 Cyanobacteria bacterium P01_F01_bin.143
GCTTCTCTTTGAAAACTATTTTGTGGTCCACCAGTATCTCTGCGATGAGGAAAAGGATATTCACTAAAAAGACTTAGTGTTGTGCCATTCATTTCAGAGCTTAGGCTTTTACCCAATTCTATTGTATAAGTTGCTGGGTTAGGAATTGCATTGGGTAGATTATGATACTTAGGAACTATTTGAATGTCTTTAATCTTATTAAGACGATTCACCACATTTTGACTATAAGAAAACCAAGATTTCTGTAAAATTTTTGATGATAATCTAGCTTGCTGAAGTGCCTGATTGTCTATGAGATTATCAATTAAATGATTAGTGCCAAAAAATCCGATAAAGATTGCTAGCAGAGATAAGATAGTAATAACTATGACAATTTTTTTTCGCAGCCATTCGAGTAATAAATTAAGTTTCCAGAAATAAATTAATCTTTTCATCCTAATCTATAATTAACAACTGCTAGTTCATTAAAACTACCAATCATAATCAGTAAAACATAATGGCTAGCTAATATTGTTTGATACTGAAAATTTTTGGTTTTTATATCCTGGCATAAACTTTAAAAATCGCCAGTAGCAGTAATGTTAAATTAAATGAACCTTGCTGGAAACTTATAATTATTCTGGAAAAATGACTAAATTAGCAATTAGCAATTAGCTATTAACAATTAGCAATCCTAAAGTAAACTTGCCAAATGTGGAACCAATTGATTGGCGTTGACTACACCTTCAATTCTCTCAACTGGTTGACCATTTTTAAACAAGACTAAAGTTGGCAAAGACTGAATATCATATTGAGAAGCAATAGTCGGATAACGTTCTGTGTCGATCTTCACTACTTGAATGCGATCGCGTAAACTAGCTCCTACTTGCTCCAAAATAGGACTCATCATTTGACAAGGACCACACCAGGTAGCATAAAAATCAACCAAAACGGGAGTGCTAGAACTCTCTAGAAGTTCTTGGAAACTGGAAAATTTCTTTTTAACTGCCATAGTATTTTCTCAATGATAGCTAGTCTGATTACATTATCTTGCTATGCTAACTCAACAAATTTGACCCAAACATAAAAAGAAACCGCATTCTTTTTCTTTGTGAAAATCACACATAATCTTGCCATTTAATAGAGATTAGATAAAGTTCATTACATAGTCAAAATTAGATGTAACGATGGAATAGCGACTAGATTATTTTGCGTTTACCAACCCGTATATTGATACGGGGCGTGCCATTTATTTGGCGCGCATTTTTTTTGCTTTCTTAACAAATTGCCCAGAAGCCATAAACAATTTGTTAAGAAAGCCTAGATCTCTTGAATTACCTTGGATTATGTAAAAAGACTGAATAAGCAAAATAACTTATATCATCTTTAAATCTATATGGCAGATTTTCCTTGGTTAACTACCAGCATTCTATTTCCCATTGCAGCCGCGTTACTGCTTCCCTTTATCCCCGATAAAGAAGGCAAAACAGTGCGCTGGTATGCTCTCACTATTGGTTTAATTGACTTTGCAATTATTGTTTATGCTTTTTATAGTGGTTATGACTTTAGCAATCCTGATTTACAACTAGTAGAACGTTATACTTGGATACCCGAATTAGACCTTAACTGGTCGGTAGGAGCTGATGGCTTATCCATGCCCCTCATCCTCTTGACAGGATTTATTACGACCCTGGCAATGATGGCAGCTTGGCCAGTGACCTACAAGCCTAAATTCTTTTATTTCCTGATGCTAGCGATGTATGGCGGACAAATAGCTGTCTTTGCCGTGCAAGATATGTTGCTGTTTTTCCTAGCTTGGGAATTGGAATTAGTACCTGTGTACCTGATTCTTTCGATTTGGGGCGGAAAAAAGCGCCTGTATGCTGCAACGAAATTTATTCTCTACACCGCAGGCGGTTCACTGTTTATCCTGCTCGCTGCTCTGACAATGGCATTTTATGGAGATAATGTCACTTTTGATATGAGCGCGATCGCGGCAAAGGATTATGCTTTTAATCTTCAGCTACTACTCTATGGTGGTTTTCTCATTGCCTATGGTGTAAAACTACCAATATTTCCTCTCCATACTTGGCTCCCCGATGCCCATGGAGAAGCTACAGCGCCAGCCCATATGTTACTAGCGGGTATTCTGTTAAAAATGGGAGGTTATGCCCTACTACGGATGAACGCGGGAATGCTGCCCGATGCCCATGCATTCTTTGCCCCAATACTGGTGATTTTAGGGGTTGTTAATATTATCTATGCAGCATTAACCTCCTTTGCCCAAAGGAATCTCAAACGGAAGATTGCCTATTCTTCAATTTCCCATATGGGCTTTGTCCTGATTGGGATTGCCTCCTTTACCGATATTGGAACTAGTGGGGCCATGTTGCAGATGATTTCCCACGGTCTGATTGGAGCTAGCCTCTTCTTTATGGTCGGAGCTACCTACGATCGCACCCATACATTAATGCTCGATGAAATGGGTGGTGTTGGTCAGAAAATGAAGAAAATCTTTGCCATGTGGACAACTTGTTCGATGGCATCCTTGGCATTACCTGGAATGAGTGGTTTTGTCGCAGAACTAATGATATTCGTTGGCTTTGCTACTAGTGATGCCTACAGCAATACATTCAAAATCATTATCGTATTCTTGATGGCAATTGGGGTAATTCTCACTCCTATTTATCTGCTATCAATGCTACGGGAATTGATGTATGGGCCAGAAAACAAAGAATTAGTCGAACATACCAAACTCATCGATGCTGAACCTAGAGAAGTATTCATTATTGCTTGTTTACTAATTCCCATCATTGGTATTGGTTTGTATCCCAAGTTCATTACCCAAATTTACGACTCCACTACTCACAAGCTAACAGTCTTGTTACGCGATTCTGTACCTAGCTTGGTTCAAGAAGCAGTAGTGACCGCCGAGGTCTCCACTATGGATTCAACCACTGCACCAGCAATTATCGATATGATCTAATTTGCTAATTCTCCCAACCTGCATTCTCATATCATTAGTAGGGGCGAACGGCCGTTCGCCCCTACAGGATTTTATTTGTCTCTTGATATCATTAATTATTATAAATCCCACGATAACTCTCTTTTCAGGGAGATTATTGTGGGATTTCCATTAGCCATTAGCCATTAGCAAAATTAAAGAGTCAAAGATTGAACATCAGTTTCAATTAACTTCGTTAAATCCTGAAGGAAAGCCGCCGCTTGCGCACCATAAATAATCCGATGATCACTGGTGATATTTACCTTCATTTGACGACGAACTCCCATCATGCCCGCGTCATTCGCCACAACCTGCGGAGAAGCCGAACCGATCGCGAGAATAGAACCTTGTCCGGGAGGTAAAATCGCATCAAAACTATCTACTCCAAACATTCCTAAATTAGAAAGAGTGAAAGTCCCGGTACTATACTCCTCAGGCTTTAACTGTTTGGCCCGAGAACGAGCGACCAAATCTTTCCAACTACGAGATAGAGAATAAATATCCATTTGATCAGCATTACGCAACACAGGAGTAATCAAACCACCATCGGGCATGGCCACTGCCACCGCAATATTGATCTCAGAATTATATTTGATCGCATCTGGTGCATAACTAGCATTAACCACAGGATGTTTCTGCAAAGTAACGGCCACTGCCTTAGCCAAGAGAGCTGTCATTGTGACACCTTTAGGCTTAATTTGTTTGTACAATTTATCAAGCTCATCGGTACCAATGGTGTAACCAACATGGAACACAGGAACTTGCAAACTTGTCATCATGTTTTGTACCACTGCTTTTTGCAAAGTATTGAGTGGTACAGCTTCACCTGGGGCAATACTTGCTGGTATTGGTGCTGGAGCTGGGGCAGGTACTGCGATCGCGCTGGGAGTAGTTGTCGCGATCGCGGTAGTTACGGTCGTTGCCACCGTCTTCGTCGAAGCTTTTCCTGCTGCTTTTTCCACATCCAGTGCCACAATCCTGCCATAGGGGCCAGATCCTTGTAAGGTTTTAAGATCAACTTTAAATTCTTTAGCCAGTTTTTTCGCCCTGGGAGAAGCAATAATCCGACCATTACCATTAGCAGAACTATTACTAGTTACTGTAGTGGCCGCAGCCGCAACGGGAGCAGCAGCCTTTTCCGGTTCTGGCGCTGTAGGAGCTGCCGCAGCAGTTCCCTCACTAGATGCAGCACGTTTTTGTGCCTCGGCAATTTCTGCTTCTGTTTCCGCGACATAGGCGATCGCGTTACCCACAGGAGCTTCCTGTCCAGCTTCAACTAAAATAACTGCTAAGTAACCCGAGTTAAAGGATTCAACATCCATATCCGCTTTATCGGATTCAACTACGACTACAGTTTCCCCTTTCTCTACCTTATCTCCTGGAGATTTAACCCATTCCACAATTTTGCCTTCAGTCATTGTGGAGCTAAGAGCGGGCATAAATATATCGTGAATCATAATAAATAGAACTTTCTCTCTTTAAAATCAAATAAAACAACAGCACAACCCCAAATTATACCAGTCCTGATTCCTCTGTCCTGATTCGTGTTTCCTTAGTTGAGCCACTCACTCCAGTATCTAAAAGCTTTTTCTTATACATCAACTCATCATAACTAAAGTGAAATCTACGCAAAATCTAGTAAAATTAACCTAATTTAAAATTAACTGACGAAAATAACTTTTAAATAGCTTAAGTTAGGATATCTATCTTAGGTAATTATTTAATTAAACCAATAATATACTTATTTTTTGCTGAGCCCAGATGAATCAAAAAAATCCCAATCAATCAGGTGACAACGAATCCTCGACAAAAGGCGTTCGCAAAATTCAAACCACGATCGAAGGTTTTGACGAAATCACTCATGGTGGCTTACCAGAAGGAAGAACTACCCTGGTTAGTGGCACCTCTGGTACGGGAAAAACTTTACTAGCTGTGCAATTCTTATATCACGGAATTAAATATTTTGATTACCCAGGGGTTTTTGTGACTTTTGAGGAATCTCCCCAAGATGTGATTAAAAATGCCCATAGCTTTGGTTGGGATCTACAAGGTCTCGTCGATCGCGGCAAATTATTTATCCTTGATGCCTCCCCCGATCCTGAAGGCCAAGAAGTCGTTGGCAACTTTGATCTCTCAGCATTAATAGAACGTATTCAATATGCAATTAGCAAATATAAAGCAAAATTAGTCTCTATTGACTCTGTAACTGCTGTATTCCAGCAGTATGATGCGGCCTCTGTGGTCCGCAGAGAAATTTTTCGACTAGTAGCTCGTCTCAAACAGCTTAAGGTAACGTCCATTATGACCACCGAGCGTATTGAGGAGTATGGCCCTGTGGCGCGTTTTGGGGTTGAGGAATTTGTTTCCGATAATGTGGTAATTGTGCGCAATGTTTTAGAGGGAGAACGGCGTCGTCGCACCATCGAAATCCTGAAACTTAGGGGCACAACCCATATGAAAGGAGAATATCCCTTTACCATGACCGATGAGGGTATCAATATCTTTCCCCTCGGTGCGATGCGTCTTACTCAGCGCTCTTCCAATGTTCGTGTTTCTTCGGGAGTACAAAACCTCGACGAACTTTGTGGTGGCGGTTTCTTCAAAGATTCGATTATCCTGGCAACGGGAGCAACGGGAACGGGTAAAACCTTACTCGTAAGTAAATTTCTCGAAGAAGGTTGTCGTCGCGGCGAAAGAGCAATTCTCTTTGCCTATGAAGAATCAAGAGCCCAATTATCCCGAAATGCTTCTTCTTGGGGGATTAATTTTGAAGAAATGGAACAAAAAGGTTTGCTCAAAATATTATGTTGTTATCCTGAATCGGCAGGACTCGAAGATCATTTGCAAACTATCAAATCGGAAATTGCCAAATTCAAGCCGTCAAGAATCGCGATCGATTCCCTTTCTGCCTTGGATCGGGGTGTGACTAATAATGCTTTTCGTCAGTTTGTCATTGGGGTCACAGGCTATGCTAAACAAGAAGAAATTACCGGTTTCTTTACCAATACAACGGATCAATTCCTGGGATCTCATTCGATTACTGAGTCCCATATTTCAACGATTACGGACACCATTATTCTTTTGCAGTATGTAGAGATTCGTGGAGAAATGTCTCGGGTGATCAATGTCTTTAAAATGCGTGGTTCTTGGCATGATAAAGGTATTCGCGAATATGTCATTAGTTCTGATGGACCAGAAATTAAAAATTCTTTCCGTGACTACGAAGGAATTATTAGTGGTTCACCAACTCGTATTTCGGTAAATGAGAAAAGCGAATTATCCCGTATTGTGCGCGGCATGAAAGATAAACCAGAATAATTACTTTATATATACTAATTACTATCATGCTTTGGCCCTACAAAACTCCGGGAATTCCTGATCATCTGTTTACTCGTCTTCCCGGGATTCCTATGAGTAAACGAGAAGTTCGTCTGTTATTGATTTCTTCTTTGAGAATGAAGCCTGATTCGGTTTTTTGGGATATTGGTGCCGGAACAGGGACAATTCCTGTCGAAATTGGTTTACTTTGTCCAGATGCGCAAATTATTGCGGTGGAACGAGATGAGGAAGTTGCCAGTCTGATTCGGAAAAATTGCGATCGCTTTGAGCTGAAAAATATTCGGGTTATCGAGGGCAATGCTCCCGATTGTCTTCAGGATTTGGCACTGAAGCCCGATCGCATTTGCATCGAAGGTGGCAAACCGATTAAAGAGATTATCAAACAGGCTTGGCAACATCTTCAGTCCGAGGGCAGAATTGTTGCCACGGCTGGTAATCTAGAAAATTTATATACTATTTCTGAGGGTTTGTCAGAGCTCCATGCTCGTAATATAGAAGTTGTCCAATCTGCGGTCAATCGTTTGGAAACTAGAGGCATTCACCAAACTTTTGCGGCGGTTAATCCAATGTTTATTCTCAGTGGGGAAAAACTTTAATTGAGTAATGGGTAATGAGTAATGAGTAATGAGTAAGAAGTAATGAGTAAGAAGTAATGGGTAATGGGTGATAAGTAAGAAGTAATGGGTAATGGGTAATGGGTAATGGGTGATAAGTAATGAGGATAAATTTATGGATAAGAGCCTATTATCCTTGGAACCACAAACGAAATATAATCTGCTGCTATTGTTTGTAGCGGGACTTTTTTTTTGGATAAGTGTTAGTTGCCTGCTTTCTACTTTACCGACCTATGTCCAAGATGTGGGCGCGACAACGGAAGAAGTTGGGCGGGTGATGGGTTCTTTTGCTATTGGATTATTATTATTTCGTCCTTGGTTGGGACAAGTTGCCGATCGCCGAAGTCGAAAATTAGTTATTTTAATTGGCACCTTGGTTACTGGAATTGCTCCCCTCGGTTACATTTTTTTTCCGACTATTCTGGGATTAGCTGCTACTAGAGCATTTCATGGCATTAGTATTGCAGCTTTTACGATTGGTTATAGTGCTTTAGTTGTCGATTTTGCTCCTCGCTTACAAAGAGCAACCCTCATTGGTTATATGAATTTAGTTGTCCCTCTTGGCATGGGAATTGGCCCGGCTTTAGGAAGCTTTTTAGTAGAATCGATTAGTTATGAATTATTATTTACGGTCTCTGCTAGTTGTGGGCTGGTCTCGCTAATTCTGGCCAGTCAGCTTAAAAGGAATTCTCAAGATTATTTTAATGCTCAAGCTGAAACTATAGATCACCAAAAACGAAGTAGTTTTGCTCAATTAGCCCAAGATCCGGCTTTAATAACTCCGGCTGTTATCTTGTTGATTATTGGCGTGATTTTTGGCTCTTTAGTTGCTTTTTTGCCTTTATATGTTAGATATTTAGATTTTAATTTCAATGTTGGTTTCTTTTATACCATGACGGCGATTTCAGGCTTTTCGGTGCGCTTGTTTATCGGTCAATTCGCAGATCGTTATGGTCGGGGGTTAGCGATTAGTGGTAGTTGTATTTGTTATTTAGTTTCAATGATTTTGCTGGCGATCGCGAACAATCCGGCTATCTTATTATGCTCTGCTTTGATTGAAGGTTTAGCGGGGGGAATTGCCATTCCGATGTTGTTGGCTTTAATTAGCGATCGCTCTAATCGACACGAACAGGGTAAAATCTATGCTCTTTGCTTAGGTGGTTTTGATGTAGGTCTCGCGATCGCAGGGCCAGTATTAGGAAAATTGGAGCAAACCTTAAACTATCGTGGTTTATTCTTTTTGGTGGCGATTCTCGCCGCGATCGCCTTGATCATATTTATGAGCGCCTCTAGCAAAAGCAGATCTCATTCTCTAAAATTTGCCCTAGGTCTCGAAGCAGATCTTTATGCTAAAAACTGACAGTATCATAAACTGAGAACTGATGATTGCTAACTAATGACTGATAACTAGTCACTGATAACTGTTAACTGATAACTGTTAACTGATAACTGTTAACTGAAAAAATGTCTACCAATATTAAGAACTACGAGCTAACTGAGCTTGATACCAGCCCATATATCTTGCTAAATAATCAAGGTCAGGAAGAAAAATATTACCTTAACAAAGAAAGCTATCGTTTAGGGAGAGATCCTCAGTGGTCAACGATTCCGATTCCTAAAAATTGGACTGTTATGTCTCGTCGTCAAGCAATCATCACCAAAGAAAAAGATGAATATCGTATTCAAGAATATCGCAGTCCCAATAGCGCCAAGGAACAATTAGGCGGCAATGGAATTTTTATTGATCAAACGAGAATTCCGCCTAATGGGGGTTGTCTACTCAGAAATGGGATGCAACTTCAGATCGGACTAGATCCTCGATATCAAATCATTCTCACCTATCGCAATCCCCAAAGCACTACTGCACCTTTACCGAGCAAACGCCGCTTGGATTTAACTGGTCTCACAGAAGGAAGAACCGAGATTGGCCGGGTTCCCAATCAGCGCAACTATGCTTCAATGCAGCTAGATTCACCTACAGTATCTCGTTTGCACTCCACAGTTTATTCTGATGGCAGGGGCGGGCATATTCTCCAAGATCATAGCTCCAATGGCACCTTTATTAATGGAGAAAGGATTACCAAAAGTAAGTTACTCAATCGAGACGATACAATCCAGATTGGGCCTTATAACTTGATATATACTGGCACCGCATTAGAGCTAAGTAGTACGACCAGAAATATTCGTATTGATGCTCATAACTTGTCACTAAAAGCTGTGGATCAAGCACAGGATATTAAAACTCTGCTTGATGACATTTCCCTAGTTATTGAACCAGGACAACTAGTCGCCTTGGTCGGAGGGAATGGCTCGGGAAAATCGACCCTAATGGAATCTTTATTACAAATTAATCAGCTAGATTCGGGAGAAGTCTTTCTGAATGGAGATAATTTACGGCAAAATTGGGCAATTTATCGTTCTCAAGTCGGTTATGTTCCCCAAGAAGATATTATTCATCCCAACTTAACCGTAGAGGAAGTTCTTCAATATGCTTGTAAGCTACGGCTACCACCCGATACTCATGTCAAAGGAGAAGTTGGTAAGGTTTTAGAACAAGTTAAACTGACAAGCGTTAGTAATACTTTGATTAGTCGCATCAGTCCTGGACAAAGAAAATGCGTCAGTATTGGGGTGGAATTACTTTGTGACCCCAAATTATTTTTCTTGGATGAGCCGACATCAGGATTCGATCCTGGATTGGAAAAAGAGATGATGCAACTGTTGCGAGAATTGGCAGATCAAAATAGAACTATTATTTTGGTGACCGATGCCACGGCAAATATTGCAGTTTGCGATCGCATTGCCGTTTTGGGTTTAGGTGGTCAACTCTGTTATTTTGGACCGCCCCAGGAGGCCCTAGAGTTCTTTGGTGTCCCCGAAGGCGATTTTGCCGATATTTATATTGAGCTAAATCGAGGCAAAACAGAAAAAGCAATTCTTAATAATGTGGGGAATTGGCATCATAAATTTGCTAAATCTCATCAGTACAATTCCTATATTCGCCATACCCTAAGTCCAGGCAAACAACAACAACAATCGACTGATACCTCAATTCGCCTAGGAATGTTTCCCCTGAAACAATTGTTGCTCTTATCGAAACGCTATTGGCAATTGGTACAACGCGATCGCCCAAATCTGATTCTCGCTCTCTTATCTGGCCCATTGACTATCGTAATCACTGCATTCTCCCTCGGAATGGGTGTCCCTGCGGTTATGGATAGTAGTCATATCTTAGAATTATTATTTATTTTTAGTTGTATTTCTATTTGGATTGGACTATCCAATTCAATTCAAGAAATTTCTCAAGAATCAGCAATTTATTTCCGTGAACGGCTTTTGAATTTGGGACTAATTCCCTATATTGGTTCCAAAATTTTAGTTCGTGGCGGCATTGCCCTAGTTCAGACAATTTTGATCACAATTTCGATTCTTATATTATTTAAATCTCCCGCATCTTTAATATCTTGGCCTATTGGGTTAGTAGTTACAACTTTTCTCACCCTAATGGCTAGTACTAGTCTTAGTTTGATGATTTCTGCTGGAGTCAAACAAACCAATCAGGGAATCAATATCTTGCCCCTAGTGATGATTCCTCAAATTATTTTAGCAGGAGTGCTATTTCAATTAAAAGACTTATCACAAATAGTATCATGGTTTATGTTAAGCCGTTGGTCGGTAGGAGCCTATGGTATTCTCGCGAAGGTAAATGAAGTTGCAGGTGCGACGAATATTAATGACGAAGTTTATCTCGCTGATTGGAATCACTTATTATTTAACTGGGGAATATTGTTGAGTCATATTTTGGTTTGTTTAATAATTACAGTGATAATCCAAAAACGAAAAGACATCTTTTAATCATTCTAGAGATTATGATATTGACCCCATAAGAAGATCAAAAATAGCAATAAAATGATTGATGACAATATCAAAAAGAATAAGTATTCGATATTAAAAAATTGAGTAAGTACGAATACTAAGACACTTAAAACTAGTAGAGGAAAAACAAACTTGAGGATAATACTTTTGCTCAAAAAAGATTTAACTCTCCGAAAAAGAGTTGAACCAATTATTTCTAAACTATGGATTTTATTTTGGGCAATATCATAAGCCTCATAATTTCCTTCAAGACGAAACAGTTCTGCCGCCATTAATAAGTCTTGAATAGCGGGATCTTTTTCATTGAGATCTCCATAGGCAATGCCTCGATAGTAGTAAGCTTGAGTATAATCTTTATCTTGTCGAATAGCTTCACTATAGGATTCAATTGATGCTTGAACATAGCCAAGACTGTAACGGGCTCTACCCTGATAATAATAGGCTTTGACTACTGTGGGGTTGAGGCTAATGACGCGGAAACAATCATCTAGTACTCCTTGGTTATCTCCCAATTTATGGTGTATTTGGGATCTTTGAAGATAAGCATCAATAAAGTTGGAATCAAGGGCGATCGCCTTACTAAATTCAGTCAGAGCTTTGCGGTATTGTTTCTTTTTACTTTTTGCGATTCCCCGATTATAAAAATATTGGGCATCCTGGGAATTGGAATTTTTATAAACTTTATAACTTGGCTCTGGTGGGTTGTAATTAGTAGGATAATTTTTTTCGGTTAACTTGCGATCGAGATCATAACGGCGACGTTTGCGAGGATCGCTTAAGGTCTCATAGGCTTCAGATATTTCCTTAAAATATTCTGCTGCTTGAGGATCATCAGGATTAAGATCAGGATGATATTGACGGGCCAAATTACGGAAAGAAGCTTTAATTTCTTCAGTAGTTGCGTCAGGGGATATTTTTAGAGTCGAGTAATAATCCCTTTGTTTTCCCATCTATGTTTACCTTTATTTTGCCCTGTATGAACAGCTGTGATTTTCCACATTACAACACAAAAGCAAATAATTAGAATTAAAAAATCCCTGAGACTTACCCTCAATAAAAAAATAGGGATTTGGGATCTGAGGAATAATGATCGTTTGATTTCCCTAGTTCCCTAAATCTTTATATCCCCACTATCCTATAGTTTTTCCCACGATGAAACTGATTGCTTAGCAGTATCAAATTAGGCTCCAACTTCAAAAGCAACTCCTTCTTCCACAAAATTGGGAAAATTAGCGAGAATATTCTGTCTTTCTTCACCAGCAACAAAAATATAAGTTCCAGGCACATTACTATTCTGAAAGCGATAGAAATCTACTCCAATATCTGCCGAACCAGGATAAACATAAAAGGCAATACCTTCTTCAACGAAATTGGGAAAATTCGCTCGAATACCTTGGCTTTCTTCTTCTCCTGCGTACAAGTAAGTCCCAGGTACATTACTATTCTGAAAGCGATTTAGGCGAATTAAATCATCTCCTGGTTCAACTGCGACAGTAAATGCCTGTCCTTCTTCGACAAAATTGGGAAAATTCGCTCGAATACCTTGGCTTTCGGCTTCCCCCGCAAATAAATAAGTACCAGGAAGATCACTATTCTGGAATCTATTAATCGGTGTATTTAACAAAGAATCAATCTCATTCTCACTATTAGCATTGTTCCCATTCCCGTTATCACCATTCCCGTTATCACCATTCCCATTATCAACATTGCCATTATCAGGAATAACAGGTTGAATTATCTGTGATACCCAGGCATCCTCGCCACCGAAATTCGCCCCATCCAAGTCACCTTCTGTAGACCCAGACAGATAAAGACTTCCATCACTATCGATCGCCACTCCCTTAGAATCGTCATCTTCTGGAGAACCAAATTGTTCAGTCCAAAGTAGATTACCCTCACTATCGTATTTGGCTACCCAGGCATCACTACCACCGAGATTCGTCTCCCCCAGAGTTTCATTGGTAAAACCAGAGATATAAACATTACCTTCACTATCTGTCGTGACGCCCTCAGAAGCATCATTGCCAACAGTTCCTAATTGTTCTGTCCAGAGGAGACTACCTTCTCCATCATATTTGGCTACCCAAGCATCATTTAGCCCGGCATTTCCCCCATCAAGAGCTCCATTTGTCCCGCCAGCGATATAAACATTACCTTCACTATCTGTTGTTATCGCCTGGGAATAATCACGTTCAATCGAACCCAGTTGTTGATTCCACAGAAAATTCCCATCGCCATCATATTTGGCTACCCAGACATCGGTACTTTCTTGATTTGGGCCATTAGCAGATCTAGTTGTATCGCCAGAAATATAGAAATTTCCATCAATATCAGTTGTTATCCCCGCAGCAATTTCCGAGCCAGAAGCATCAAGTTGTTGATCCCAGAGTAGATTACCTTGACTATCGTATTTAGTTACCCAAGCAATACTACTACCACCATTGGCTGAATCAGCTGTGCCATTAGTAAAACCAGAGATATAGACGTTTCCTTCCAAGTCTGTAGCTAATCCTGTGGCACTGTCGAATCCACCAGAACCAAGTTGTTGATTCCAGAGTAAATTACCTTGACTATCGTATTTAGTTACCCAAGCATCACTATCGATTTGGAATGTTTCTGGGATAGTTCCAATAGTAGAACCTGTGATATAGACATCACCATTAATATCTGTGGCTAATCCCTGAAAATCATCCAGGTCAGAAGTCCCGAATTGCTCTGTCCAAAGCAAATTACCTTGATTGTCGTATTTGGCCACCCAGGTATCAGTACTTCCGAAGTTCGTATCGCCCAGAGTTCCCCGAGTAGAACCCGATATAAAAACATTACTATTGCTATCTATTGCTATTGCCTGAGAAGAATCGTCTACAGGAGTGCCAAGTTGTCTTGTCCACATAATAAGGTTTTCAGCCCCTACTAAAGTTCAAGGGTAGCAGCTAGCACAAATAGATCTATTGATTCTTAATTTATTCCTTAAGATCTTGAAAAAGGGCTCATTTGTTTAAAATAAATATTTATTAATATTTTGTATCACAATAAAAAACCCCGGGACTACCGAGGCTAAAAGTCAGGAGAAATCAATGTTGACGCGAAACACTGAAATATGCTAACAGTTCTAGCTTAGAACTGCTATTTTTGTCAATAAGTCAAGGTGTAAGCAACAAAAATTATTCTTTATTGCTCACTTCTTGTCCTTATTTGTATAATTGTAACAAAAAACTTGACAAAATGACAAATGCCAGTGTAGTGATTAAGCCTATTGAGGTTTAAGAGTTCTAAGCTTCTTGGCAATCATATAGATTTTCTGCTGAGGCGATCGCGAATTGTTCATCTACCCAAACCAAGGAAATTTTACTGACCTTTGCTTGTTCTAAGGTTACGAGAGAAAAATTACGCAGTTTCCTGCCATTTTCAGTTTTAATGCGAGGAACAACAGCGGCATTGAGATAGACTATGCCATCGGAATTACGACTCACTATGGTGCGTAAGCGATCTTGACGATGACGCAGGCGATGATGCATATGTCCAAAGGTGACTAGGGGAATAGATTTTCCTAAGCTGCGAGTATTCGCGATCGCGGCTGCTAAGTCAGGATCGCCATGATCACCACTAAGAGGATTCCAATCTTTGCCGCAAATATCTTCTGGTTGATCTCCCAAACCAAAAGGGCCATTATGTCCAATAAAAATTAGGTGATTGTGAAGAGTGTTTTTAGCAGCTTCGGTGATCCGATCTATCGAGTCAGCAAAATTATTTACCTGATAGCGATCGCGATAAAACTTATGATTTTTCCATTGGGAGCCACCCCAACTAAAAGGACGACCGCCCACTACCGAGAGATTATATTGGGGAAAGTCTAATTTACTGTAACCAACATGGGCCGAGCCTA
Source organism: Cyanobacteria bacterium P01_F01_bin.143 (assembly GCA_039190385.1). GTDB lineage: Bacteria > Cyanobacteriota > Cyanobacteriia > Cyanobacteriales > Xenococcaceae > Xenococcus. The sequence continues at coordinate 14,699 of JBCCYD010000104.1, forward strand.
AAAGATCTAATTGTTGTTGAACTCGATCCTCTTTGCTGTGATCGTAGGGAGCTTTTTTTCTGCCCCAATCAGAAGCGGTATACCAGGCATCATGATTTCCTAAGACGACAGCTTTGGGAACAGGTAAGTCGACAATTAGCCTGATAATTTCTACGGATTCGTTACCAAAATCCCCCACAAATAAGGCTAAATCGACTCCTAAATGTTTTAGTGCTAAATTATCTTCTAGTTCCCAGCAATCATGTATATCTCCAATAACGGCAATTAATAGTTTGTCTTTGGTTTCTCTCATCTGTATTTTAGACTTAGCGGGAAAAGTCAGGATAACTGATAACTGATAACGGCTAACTGATTAAAGTTTGCGTCCCCTCAGCAATCCTCATTTTAGAGGGATGAAGGCAGAAAAGTTGATCTAAAAAAATAGCTCCCGGAAAAGGAGCTACTAAATAAATGTGAAAAATTTAATTTTTTACTGACGAATAACTCTTACAGAGCGTTACCACGAGGTAATACTTCTTCAGGGAAGACAAATTTCTCGTGGGGTTGGTCTTGAGTTGCCATCCAAGCACGAAGACCTTCATTTAACAAGATGTTTTTGGTGTAGAAAGTTTCAAACTCAGGATCTTCTGCTGCTCTCAATTCTTGAGATACAAAGTCATAAGCCCGTAAGTTTAAAGCAATTCCGATGATGCCAATACTTGCCATCCATAATCCAGTTACGGGGACAAATAGCATGAAGAAGTGCAACCAACGTTTGTTGGAGAAAGCAATCCCGAAAATCTGAGACCAGAAACGGTTTGCAGTTACCATACTGTAGGTTTCTTCTGCTTGAGTTGGTTCAAACGCACGGAAAGTGTTGGATGCTCCTCCCTCATTATCATCAAATAAGGTGTTTTCTACTGTGGCACCATGAATCGCACAAAGTAGTGCACCACCAAGTATTCCA
>JBCCYD010000105.1:0-15574 GCA_039190385.1 Cyanobacteria bacterium P01_F01_bin.143
CTTCCATTTTCTTTTGTACTCTTGGATGGGGATGATGATACCTTTCATAATTGAGCTGTTTAATCTCTTCTTCGCTGAACTCAATCTGAATCATATTTTCGACACTCTATTTTAGTTTAATATTGCAGTTTTACAATACCTCATAGTCTCTCACAAAAGTCCAGTATTTAGCCGCTGGTAGTATATCAAACTTTATTTTTTTCATAATTTTCGATCACTTTTTCGGCAAAGCGATCGCTCAAGGCCGCAATAGTTAAACTGGGATTAGGTCCCACTGGCCCGGGCATGACCGAACCATCAGCAATAAAAAAGCCCGGATAATTAAAAACTTCACCATGAGAATCCACCACACCTTCATCCTGATTGCGTCCCATTGGACAACCACCTAGAGGATGAGCTGCTATCGTCCGCCGGAGAAACCAGAGAGGATTATCGATATACTTAGCCTCTAGTTTTTCAGTGACATCTTTCATGGTATTTCTCAATCTTTTGAAATAAGGTCGGTCTTTCGGAAAGTTCTGAGTCACATCAAGTCGGTCATTTCCTTTGCTATCTGTACGTAATTTCATAATCCCATCAGGAATATCTCGCCCCATTCCCAACAAAGGCAGTACAGTTGCCGAAAAACTAACTTCATCTGTCCCAAAAAGTAACTCAGAAATCTCTTCGCTCAGATTGCTATCACGCAGTCCGGTTTTACTAATAGATGCCCATAACCAACGCAATGCGAATATCAGTTGTTTACTAATATTTCCTGGTGCCTGGGTCATTTCTAGCATCCAGTTAATAAAGTTTGGATAACCAGCATCCTGGAGATAAAAACCTCTGCCCTCCCCACCATCCAATTCATCTGGCATCCGGATGGTACTGGTGATTACAGTACCGCAACTACCATCAATCTTTCTTTTAGCTTTGATAGCAAAGTTAATTAAATCCCCATTACCGCAGAAACGAGTTCCTAATTTTTGACTAAGGTTGGGAAAGAAACCACGTTTTTGACTCTTTAACAGTAGGTAGGTAGACCCCAGAGAGCCAGCAGAGAGAATCAGTTGATGAGCTGTAATGATATGTTCGCTCTCTTTTGCCTCTTCAAGATCGTAGTGAACGTAATGAACCTTGTAGCCACCACCATCTAATGGTTCAAAATAACGGACTTTGCACAAGGTTTTTAGTTCTGCATCATGTCGCTTGGCTTCGGTTAGATAGTTATAGTCAAGACTATTTTTACTGCCTAGATTACAACCTATGTCACATTCAGCACAAAGATCACAGGTATAGCGAGTACGATTGTGCAAATTCGGATATTTTTCTACTATAGGCTCAGCGATCACTGGTTTTTTACCAGCGTTGGCAAAGGTGACAGATAATTTTGGTAAGTACCAATCAAGCTGCAACTCTTTGGCGGCAGACTTTAAAGCGTGGGTTTTGGGGGTCTTGTTATAGGGAGCACAGTTGAAAGGATAGCGTTGGGCATTTAACATTTTCTCAGCGCGGTCATAATGATGATCGAGTTCCTGGCGATTGACTGGCCAATATTCATATCCTCCTTGCTTGAGGTCTTCCTTGACGAACCATTTTTCATCCTTACGAATCAGAACATTGGCATAAATTAGGGAACCACCTCCCAAGCCACTGGAGACGACGGCTGCTATATCTCGAAATGACCAAATATCGTACATGCCATACAAGTTCTTTTTCGGGTCCCAGAAATTCTTCCTCATCCTGTCGGGACTGCGAGGAAAAGAGCCAGGAGGATATTTTTTTCCCCTTTCTAAGACACAAACATTTAATCCTTTTTCTGCTAAGCGGTATGCCATTACCGAGCCGCCAAAGCCTGAGCCAATAATCACTGCATCATAATGATTTTTAGCTTTTCCCACCGAATTCTCTTTAGCCATTGTCTAAGTTCTACTAGCAATATTTTGATATTACCTCGGTTTTTCAAGGATAAAATATTTAGGGCTTTTAAAGTAAAGTTTTCTTGAAAAATGTTAACGATTTCGGTGTTTTAGAGATCAAATATTATTGAAATTACATTTACGCTTTAGACCTTCTCGTAACAATAATTGGTATTCGGCAGCTTCAATAATGTAGGAACCAAATCGTTCTAGATGAGGATTTTGTAATTGGGCATCAAAGAATAGATATCCCTGTTGGCTTAGATGTTCGACTAATTTGACCATGGCAACTTTCGAGCCTTCACTAATGCGATAAAACATGGATTCACCAATGAAGATTCCTGCGATCGCGATTCCCAAAATTCCGCCTGCCAATTCATCACCATACCAAGTCTCAAAACTATGAGCCCATCCTGCTTTATGAAGTGCTAGGTAAATTTGTTTTAGTTCTGGAGAGATCCAAGTGGTTTCGCGATCGGCACAACCTTCGCAAACGGCTACAAAATTGCGATCTATGGCCACGGAAAATCTTTCTTGGTTAAGAATGCGTTTTAACGATTTTGGATAACGAAAACGGTTATCTAATGGAATTAAGGTTCTTTGATTACTTGAGTACCAACATAATTTGTCATTATCATCAGACATCAAGAAATAACCTTGGCTATAGCCTTTAATAACTGATGAAATATCAACATCATATCTATTCATAAAGTTTGAACTTGAGAGATTGGTACATGAAAACAGAGAAAAACAATCGATATTCAGATAGCATAAAAGAAATCTCTATCACCAAGAAAAATCAATGTCATCAGAAGTTGAACCTATAGAAGTTGAACCAATTGCCCCTATTACTTTACCTCCTATTACCAATCCTGAGCTCGAAGCCAAATGGCTTAAAGATGCTTTGCATGATTGGTTGAATGAAGAATTTATTCCTGAGTTAGTGAATGAAACCATTGCCACAAGAGCATCACAAATCTTTGTTCGTCAACGATTAGAAGGAGAAAATGATCTCGGATCATTGGTTATTGCTATTGTGACAGAAATGCAAGCCTTTGATTTTAGTCGGAGTTTTTATAGTGAATTTGCGATCGCGAACGCGGTTAGTGATTTAATTTTAGAGAGTCTGGGGATTGATCGCTGCTGTGGTGGTTAACCCACTTGAGTTCGGAAAAACCTACTGTTAATATGTTTTCCTTGCCTAATTTGGTATCAATTTAGATTTTAGGAGATCTCAACATTCCCCAGAGTAAAATAAACCAGGGCACTTTGATGTCTGGAATCAAAAAAGCATATTTCCTGAATGCAGTAATTCCCAACGGTAGAATAAAACGCAGCGATCGCAACGAAACAGGAAGATTTCCATCCTGATCAACTATTCGATATTTTTGTGCCAGCTCCGCAACAATTTTCGCCTTCCCCGTATATTTCATAATCTTAGGCTCAGCGGCAAGAGCAGCAATCACTCTTCCCGTTAACAAAGGAGATTCCCAATTATAGCGATCGCCAATTCCAGCTGGGGAATCGAGATTTTTCTCCTGGACTTCCTCTGCCAAACGAGAAATATGTTCGGTGCCGACAATTCCTGGCCAAACCGAGATTGAAGCCACATTGTAAGGTTTTAATTCCACTGCCATATCTGCGGCTAGGCGATCGCAGGCTGATTTTCCCACTCCATAGGCAACCCCGAAAATATAGGACATACTACCCCAAGAAGAAAGAGTACAAATTATTCCCTGCTTACGCTTAGTCATCATTCGACTAGCCAAAACACTACTCAGATAATGGCTCCGTAACCCGACATGATTAACCGCATCCCAAAGTTCGGGTTCGCAATCCCAAAAAGGTTTGTTGTAAGTATCTCTCAGCACCTGGACTCCAGCAAAAACATTATTTACAAGTAAATCTAATTGTCCCTGCTGTTCCTGTTGAATGCGATCAAATAACGAAGTAATCTGTTCATCATCACTATGATCCACTTGTACCGTAATACATCTCCCACCAGCTTCTTCAACAGCTAATTTAGTTTCTTTGAGAGTCCCAGAAATCCCTTCCTCTGCACATGACGATTCAAGACTACGACCCGTGATATAAACTGTTGCTCCTGCTTCGCCTAAACCAATAGCAATTCCTTTGCCAATTCCTCTGGTTGCTCCAGTCACCAATGCCACTTTCCCTTTCAGGTTGACCATAATTGCCTGTTTGTCCAGTTTTGATAAATTAGTAGTTATTGATATTAAGAAATTTCTTCCATAGGAAAACTCTCGCCCTGCAAATAAGCGTCAAAATGTTTCTTAAAATAGAGAATACTTGTCATATTCGGCTCATCACATGAGTTGGGAGTAAACTCATAAATTGGTAATTTTGTCCTAACCAACTCAACTAACCTAGAATTTAACTCCTCAAAAGAATCAACTCTGGCAATTTTAGTTTCATACCGCAACCTTGCTGGATGTCCATAACCCAACCTCATCCAAGGCATCCAAGGACAATCTCGCGCCCATTCCGCTGGTGGTGCTCCCTTAAAACCAGGGCGGGAAACACTAGAAGTAAAATATTCTACGCCCTTAAAAGTCTCTCCAGGACAATAATCTTTAAACTTCGGATCATTAGCCAAAGGATGAGGATATTCCAAAGGAATCTCATTAACCCTTGTTATATATGCTTTTCCTTGGGGAATTGTAATCTTTCTCGGCCGCACCGATCCTTGAACCATACGGTTAGTAATATGAACCACAGGCGTTTTTGGACCATTCTCATTCGGCTGCCAATAATGCAAAATTTCTTTGGTTTCTGGGTCACAAAACAACCCAATCTCCCGATTAAGCCGATAGCCAAACTCACCCTGTTCTGGATCTTCCTTGAGCAACACTTTGGTCGCATTCATACCAATAATTGAGAATAATTTCTCCAAAGGTTTTCCTGGTGATTCCCTCCACCAGATATCTCCTTCCCAACTATAGTAAAGCTGTTTCCCATGATTCTCTCGATAGAAAACTAGGGTGCTATATTCACAATCTGCTGAATAATCCATAATCTAGCTCTCCATCGTAGTAATTAGAGAAAATTATAGAACTTTCTCTAATTGCTGTGGGATTTCATAAAAAGCTATAGTTATCATTCAACTACTAGCGATCGTCGATAACATCAATGCAGGCCAACTTAACAGAGATGATCTTATTATTTCAACTTAACCCTAGCTAAAATCTTTTCTCCCCTGCCCCTCTGCTCCTCTGCTCCCCTGCTCCTCCGCTCCCTCTTGCTCCTCTGCTCCCTCTGCTCCCTCTGCCCTAATCTACTTCCCCCGAGGCTTCTGGGGTCGCGGAAACTTAGAAGCTGCAGGAAAATGTTTCACTGGTTGATTCTTCAAAGCTTGGTTCATAAAAGAACGCCAAATAGGAGCAGCATGACCTCCTCCTGTAACACCTTTACCCAAGGTCTTATAATTGTCGTTGCCCACCCAAACTGCGGTCGCCAATTGAGGGACATAACCCACAAACCAGACATCTCTTTCCGATGAAGTTGTGCCAGTTTTTCCTGCCGCGGGACGACCAATATTGGCTCCTGGAGCGGTTCCCCCAGGTTCAACCACTCCTTTAAGCACTGAAGTTAAACTAGCAGTTGCCCAGGGATCGAGAAGCAACTGAGGTTCAGGCCGATTTTCCAGCAGAATATTGCCGCGACTATCGGCAACTTGCAGAATAATTGTCGGTTCAGCATGCCAACCATTACTAGCAAAGGTGGCATAGGCTCCGGCCATTTCCATCGGAGTTACCCCAATCGAACCTAACGGAAGTGAAATCACAGGTTGCAGAGGACTTTTCAACCCTAAAAGACGACAAACTTCGATTACCTCTTCCAAACCTACTTCTTTACCCAGTTTTACCGCGGGAACATTTTTCGATTTAATCAATGCTGTTCTCAGCGCCATAGTTCCAGAAAATTTTTTCCCATAATTTTGTGGTTTATACCAACCAGAGGGCACTCGATAACGAACTGGTGTATCTTGAATCGTAGTGTAGGGACTATATTTACCGCTAGCAAAAGCTGTATAATAAACAAAGGGCTTAAAGGAGGAGCCAGGCTGTCTGCGGGCTTCTAATGCTCTATTGAATTGACTTTCTTCATGGTTGACGCCCCCAACCAAAGCCTTCACAAAATGAGTTCGTGGATCGATCGCAATTAAGGCTACTTGATCGGCTCGCACACCCCAACGACGCAATCGCTTAAAGCCATCTTGAACCGACTTTTCGGCCATTTGTTGAAAATTCAAATCAATCGTCGTTTGAACTCTCATACCACCACGCAATACTTCTTCTTCGCCAAAACGCTCTTTAAGCTCAGCAATCACCGCTTCGGTCACAAATGGTAATTTACTGACGCTCCAAGCAGTTGGTTTATTAACCAAGAGAGGAGCCTTTTTCGCAGTCTCTTTCTCCTCAGCAGAAATCCAACCTAAAGTTGCCATGCGCTCTAAAACAATAGCTTGTCTTACTTTGGTTGCTGAATATCTGGTAAAAGGACTATATTGCTCTGGTGCCTGAATTAATCCTGCCATCATCGCTGCTTCTTCGAGATTCAACTCCGAAGCATTTTTATTGAAATAGGTTTCAGCCGCAGTTTGCACACCATAGTTATTGTGACCCCAATAAATATTATTGAGATACATTTCCAGGATTTGCTCTTTAGAAAAAACCTGTTCCACTCGCACAGCTAGAATTGCTTCGGCTAATTTACGACTGAATGTCCGTTCTTGAGTTAAGAACAAATTTTTCACTAGTTGCATTGTCAGGGTAGAGGCCCCTTCTTGCACCCCACCTTTTCTCAAATTGACCACGATCGCGCGACCAATACTATAGGGATTAATTCCTTGATGTTCATAAAAACTGCTATCTTCTACGGCAATGACAGCCGTTTTTAATTCGGGAGAAATTGCCTCTAAGGGCACTAATTCTCGATTTGCTTCCCCGTGGAGGCGAGTTAAAAGTCTTCCTTTAATATCGTAAATATAGCTGGTTTCTGAGGGGAGATAATTATTTAAAACCCTGACATCGGGAAGATTACGGAAACTGATGGCTAAACCAACTAATCCTCCCGCAGCGATCGCGCTACCAACCATGGTAATCCCCAACACCGTGCCACTGGCTGCTTTGGCAATTCCCACCCCAAAAGAGAGTATCGATGATGATTTTGTGGGAGGTTGTTGAGGGGACTCTAGAGTTTTAGACGACACGATGCTTTAACTTCCTCTACGAACTGGGTGGGACTCATTTATCAGTGAACAGTGAACAGTGAACTGCTAACTGATTGAAGGTTAATCGCTAAGATTATAGCCTGAGGAATCAAGAGTCAAAAGTTAAGAATGAGTATCTTAGGAATTCAACGAACGACAACTCTAGCCCATAATCCTTGTAGGGTTAACTTTTTTACTAAATCCAGCGCATTTTCTTCTTCACTAAAAATTCCGACTTGAATAATATTTCCTTTAATAAAGGCTTTTGGTTCAACTTCTCTGACTTGTTTCAAAATAAAATCGCTTTTCCCAAATACCTCAACTTTGTAACTGGTCTTTATCGCATTGGGCGCACTAAAAATATACTCTTCCTGAGAGTTTTGCACCATACTACGAGGCGGTTCGATACTCTCTGGAGTTGCCAGGCTATCTTTGGTTTTGATAATTTTGTTGGGCGGGGATAATGGCGGTGGTGGTGGCAGAATGTTATCTGGTTGGGTAGAATTAGCCCAGCAATTGCTAATAAAAACAGCGTTACCTAAACCATAAAAGAGGATAAAAAAGAGCGAACTAAGATTACGGATTAATAAGCGATTGAGAAAAAAAACCTTAATTGTCATAATGGGTAATTGAAGTAGATTGAATATAAAGATAAGTATTCTTAATATTGACAATATTTACAGAATTTAATGTTCCCGATCTAGTTCCTGTAAATATGTTTTTTTATATGAAGAAGTATGAAGAAAATTCTTGTTGGTTTGTCTGGTGGAGTTGATAGTTCGGTTGCGGCGGCTGCCCTGCGGGATCAAAATTATGAAGTTGTGGGGATTACCCTCTGGTTAATGAAGGGGAAAGGACAATGTTGTTCCGAAGGAATGGTGGATGCAGCCAGTATTTGTGAGCAATTAGACATTCCCCATCATATTGTTGATAGTCGGGATCTTTTCCAAGAAAATATTATTGACTATTTGGTCTCGGGCTATGAAGGGGGAGTGACCCCATTGCCTTGTTCTCAATGTAATCGTGCTGTTAAATTTGGGCCGATGTTGAAATATGCCCGGGAAGAGTTGGGCATTGAGCAGATCGCGACGGGACATTATGCGCGAATTAATTATGATCCCAATCGCGATCGCTATCAACTGTTAAGAGCCCTAGATCGCCGTAAAGACCAATCTTATTTTCTTTATGATCTCACTCAAGAATTATTAGCCAGCACTGTTTTCCCTTTAGGAGAACAAACTAAAGACCAGACTCGTAAAATTGCTACAGAATTTAATCTTTCAACAGCTGATAAACCAGAAAGTCAGGATCTTTGTTTAATTGAAGCTCACGGTTCGATGCGAACTTTTTTGGATAAATATATTCATCAAAAAGAAGGAGATATTGTTGATCTTGAAGGAAAAATATTAGGCAAGCATCAGGGAATTCATCACTATACTATTGGTCAAAGAAGAGGTTTAGGAATTGCGGCAGCTGAACCATTATATGTTGTGAAATTAGATGCGGTGATGAATCGTGTTGTTGTCGGCGATCGCCATTCTGGAGGTCGTTTAGAATGCCATGTCAACCGAATAAATTGGGTTTCAATTGCCCAACCAACAGCACCAATACGCACCGAAGTTCAAATTCGCTATCGTTCTCAACCTGTCACAGTTAATATTATTCCCCTAGAAAATAATCGTGCTCGCTTAATCTTTGATGAGCCTCAATTTGGAGTTACTCCAGGTCAAGCTGCTGTCTGGTACGACGGAGAAATATTACTCGGTGGCGGCATCATTGAAAAATAATCTATTGAGCGTACTAATCATCAACAACCAATTATTAAATAAATAGAGAATAGTACCCACTTTCTCGAACAATGCTCTTAGTATTAAGCTAGATGTTTAATAATCTAAAAATATGAATACTTTGCAAATTCAAATAACAGAACTTGAAGAAAAGATAAATAGTCTTCGCAAACTAGTTGAAAGAATTGGCGAGCAGGTTGACATACTTGTTAAAGAAAAATCGGCAGCTCCTGCTGCTTATTCATTATCTGCCAATTATTCACGAACTAATTCAACTAGGAAAGAAACAGATAACAACTATTCTCTAACTCATCATAAAGACATTATTCTTGATGATGATAGTGAAACTAGCCTTAATTCTGCCAATAATGAAGGAGAATTATCAACTGAAATTCAAATACGTCGTCTGACAGCTCAACTAACTGCAGCCTACAATCGAATTGCTGCTCTCGAAGAGCAATTATTAACTTACAGAATTCCTTCTTAAATTTTGATATTTGATGAATAAATTCTCAATGATAGTTACCAATTGAATTGGAGTCCAACCTTGTGTGAGGTGAGCAGCGATTGCACATCCTCCTGCCCCCACTCCTTCTTTAACATATCCTTGCTCATAGGCGCGAAAGCTAGGATATCTAGAAGTATGAAAATGAAGCCCAGTGGCAAGCAATGGGACTCCCCCAATTAATCTCGCTAAACTAATGGTGTTTCCCGTCGGATCTTCAGCAACCCAACGAGTTGTGCCCACAACAATTTCATTCAATCTTACTGGCATAGAATTATAATTTGCGATCGCCTTAATCAAAGCATAAACCGCGAGCATTTGCGTTCCTCCAGCTAAAAGTACGCCCCCACGAAGACTAGCTGAGCTTGCCATTCCCGCCGCCACAATCTGCATCGGATCTCCCACTGCTGCCACTACAGAAAAAGGATCAATTCCGCGATCACTTTTAATGATTTTTGCCTTACTTAAACCTTCTTGAACTAGTTCTAGCTTTTGAGCATGATTACATTGGGGGTGACTGCTATTGACCATGCCCACAGCTTCAAGGCCTAATCCCATAAGTAAAGCCAGAGCCGTGGTTGTTCCGCCCACAACGCATTCTCCGATTATTAAATAATCTGTAGTCGCTGCCAATTTGGCTCCCCATTGCCAACCCTGATGGAAAAGCTGTTGCACGGTTGCAATTGTCATGGCCTGGCCTGAAGAAAGACAATTAGCCATTACCCCACCCAAATCGATTGTCTCCACGGAAGGTTGATGAAGCAGGCCAGCATTGAAAAGATAGCTGGTCATGCCTAAGGATTCAATTAGAGCGCGAGAAATGAAGACAGGGGAAACTCCAGTATAGAGATATGGTAGGGGATATTGGGGTTGGGATTGGGCTCCTGTAGAGAGAAATTCGGCATCTGCGATCGCTGTATATTCTCGATCTTGAGGTGTTGCCCCCGCAGCGGAAATACCACGAATCAAACCTGTAGCTGTAAAACCTAAAATACAGGCAAAACTACCCTGCTTGTGGTGATATTTTCTCAACCAGCTCTGTCCTTGTTTTAGTTGGGTGTAAAGAAAAATCATTAATAGTCCAACAAAACCTGTACCCATTGAGGAGGACGAGGAATCGGATTTCCCAAACGGTCAAAAAGTATCAGAGCTACTAAATGAACAGCAAATAGGTAAACTAAATTATTTAGCAAAATCATGATTAAAGCCAAAATCTGAATCAGAATAATATCTGGTTGGGCCAAAATTCCTATTTTCAGAAACAGCCAATCCGCAAGTTGAGTGATTTGGGACATCACATAAACCCAAAGATCTTCGCCCAACAGGATCGAAAAAAGCCAAAAACGAAAAAAGATTCCTAAACTGCCAATTAGCGACCCCAAAAGCACTGACAATGACCAATGAACTCGGCGAACCCAACAAGCCCCCAATTGGATGCCAATCAATCCATAGGGGATTATAAACACAATACTGCGCACTGGCCCCATGAGGACAGATAACAACAGCATGGAAACCCAAGCCGACATCCAACCCGCACGATTACCTCGCCTGAGATAAACTAACGCGATCGGAATTGGAAAAAACAACTTAAGTAATGGACCCAAAGGAAAATAATAATTAATCAACCAAATTAAGCTAGCAGTGCTAGCTAAAAAAGCTGTCTCAACCATAACAACAGTCTTAGTAGATAAGTTTTTTTTAGCTTTTACCTGATTGGTATATCTTGGTTGAGAATCAAAATCGGCTTCATCTTCATCAATCCAATTCCCATCATTCATTGAGCCGTGAGGAACAGATGATAGTTGATTGTCTTGCTTTTCTGTTGACATAAAAGGATTAGAAGAATATATTGCTTCCTAGTTTGTTCGGGCATCCAAATACTATATCTTAGTATCTAAATACTACTAATGGAATTTTCTAATGCCAAAACATCAGGAACTCTTAGCCAATCTGGGTCTCTTTGAATCAGACCTCTTTTTTCTAACTTAGTTAACACTCTGGTTACAGTTTCTCTGGCCAAGCCACTTAAGCTACTAATTTCTCGATGGGGCAAATTAGGAATTTCTTTGCCGCCGGCTGTTTCTTTTCCTTGTCCCTCAACTAAAAATAGAATAGCATCGGCTACCCGAGAAGTACTACTGGCCTCTCTTAACTGCAATCTGCGATTGATCTGTCGTAGGCGTCTGGCCATCAATTGGGATAGACGAACTCCTACTAGGGGCTCGGTGTTCAGAATATCGACAAAATCTTCTGCGGGAATTCTGCCAATAATAGTAGAAGTCAAAGTAATAGCATCAGTGGAACGGGGTTTTTTATCCAATGCTGCCATTTCACCAAACAGTTCCCCTTTCCCCAGAATATTTAGGGTAACTTCTTTCCCGTCAAGATTATGAGTTCGGATTTTTACCCAACCTTCTAAAATAAAATAGACGGAGCCGCCCCAATCATTTTCTAGAAGGACTAGCTGATTAGCGGGATGAGAAAGACTCACAAAATGGTTCTGGAGTTTATTTTGGTTATCTAAAGATAAACCAGAAAAAAAAGGAATCGACTTGGTAAGCTCTTCGATAACAAGGTTTTGCTCTAGATGACTAGATTGTTCTTCCATCTAATGATTACGTTATGGCTAAAGGATATCTCCTTTTTATCATCAAAAATAAGATAGGCAACAGGGGACAAGAATTAAGAACTGGCATTAAGGGACGAAAAATAAGGAATTGGGGAATTAAATAATAGCAAAATAGATTGCTTAAATGAAATATTAAGATTTGGCAAAGACTATGAAGAATAGTTAAAGAAAAGATAATTAAATGTTTCATTCCTATGAAGATTCGATGAAGTTAATTACTCCACATTTACTGCGTATAAATACTGAGATAGCATTTACCTAAACTTACAGACAAGTTCTAAAGAATCGGACATATTTTTAGGAACTTAAACCTAATTTTAAAAAATCATTATCTCTAAAAAATAAATTAACCGATGGATTCTTCACTCTCCTTTCCCGCTACATTATCCAAAAATCAAAAATTAATACATCCTTCTGTAGTTAGTAAAACAAAACGATTGCTGGATATTCTAGGTGGTCTAGTTGGTTTGACAATTACTCTGGTTCTGGCTATTCCTATTATCATCGCCATGCAGTTAGATAGTCCTGGCCCTGCGTTATATAGTCAAATTCGTTGTGGTTTACATGGTAAAAGATTCCGAATTTGGAAATTTCGCTCTATGATTGTTAATGCAGAACAGCAAAAGCATTTAGTTAAAAATCAAGCACAAGGTCATATTTTCAAAAATGATAATGATCCTCGGATTACTCGTATTGGTCGTTTTTTACGTCGTACTAGTCTCGATGAATTTCCTCAATTTTGGAATGTTCTAACTGGGGATATGAGTTTAGTAGGAACTCGCCCTCCTACTCCTGATGAAGTTGCCAAATATGAACAAAAGCATCTGCAACGTCTTTTAGTTAAACCAGGAATTACTGGAGAATGGCAAGTCAAAGGTCGTTCTAATGTTACAGATTTTGAGAAAATTGTGGAGATGGATCTTGACTATCAGCGTAGATGGTCAGTGGGATATGATATAAATCTAATTTTAAGAACTGTCTTTGTGGTACTAGCTCGAAAAGGAGCTTATTAGAAGTAATTAATGAATCTTCCTACCTGGATTACTCTGTCTCGTCTTTGCGGATTACCGTTTATTATCTATCTTTTGGAAAATCCCACTGTCCCACATCGTTGGTTGGCAGTGGGTATTTTTGTGGTGGCCGCAGGCACAGATTGGTTAGATGGTTATCTAGCTCGCAAACTTGATTTGGTGACTGAGTTGGGCAAGTTTCTTGATCCTTTGGTGGATAAGTTGTTGGTCTTGGGAAGTTTGTTGGCTTTAATTGAATTGAAGTTAGTTCCGGCTTGGGGAGTTTGTATTATTTTGGCTCGGGAACTAGCGATCGCGGGATGGCGAGTAAATCCTAATTTAACTGACAATAGTACGATTAGTGGCGCTAATATTTGGGGTAAATTGAAAACGGTGACCCAAATTATCGCGATCGCGCTTTTGATTACACCTTTAGCTGCTCCTTGGGATTTGTCAGGATTAGTAGTGTTCTGGCTCTCAGTGATAATAACAGTGGTTTCTGGTCTAATTTATGTTCTTCCCAGCAATTCTTAGAAACAATCTTGATTAGGGCTTACGCAAAACGAAGAGATACATGCTAAATATCACCTGGGGTGAGCATTGCACTAAAGCATATGCCCTAAAGGACTAACTTCGTGTCGCGAAGCGGTATCCTTTAGGACTTGCTTCGCATCGCTCACCCTACTTATGGGTATCTAATCAATTCATAATTATTCGTATAACCAGGGAGTAATAGTAGGTGTCCAACTAACTAATTCCTCTTCTTTAAACCAAAGAGCAATTTCTGATTGAGCTGTTTCAGTAGCATCAGAACCATGAATAATATTTCGACCAATGCTCACGCCAAAATCTCCTCGGATAGTTCCTGGCTCAGCTTCTAGAGGATTAGTTGCACCAATAAGTTTTCTGGCACTAGCAACGACACCATCACCTTCCCAAACCATTGCGACAACAGGAGCCGAAATAATAAAATCGACCAAGCTGCCAAAGAATGGTCTTTCTTTATGTACTCCGTAATGTTGTTCTGCCAGTTCGCGAGATACTTGCATTAGTTTCATGCCGACAAGAGTAAAGCCTTTAGTCTCAAAACGACTAACAATATCCCCTATTAGGTTGCGTTGTACCCCGTCGGGTTTGATCATAATAAAAGTACGTTCCAAGATTTACCTCCTACAAGTCTGAAAATTTGTCACAAATTCAAGATTAACAGCGATCAACCCCCAATGCTCAATGTTTAATGCTTAATGTTCAATGATTATGTCGTTCCAAAGCGAAGGCAATTAATTTATCTACTAATTGGGGAAACTCAATTCCTGTTGCTTGCCAGAGTTGGGGGTACATACTAGTAGCAGTAAAACCAGGCAAAGTATTAATTTCATTCAAGAAAATTTCTTCTGTCGCTTCAACATAGAAAAAATCTATCCTCGCTAACCCAGCCGCATCCACTGCGGTAAAAGCTTGCAAGGCCATTTCTTGAATTTTTTCGGTTACAGTCTTACTTAATTTGGCTGGGATATGTAATTCAGCAAGTCCTGAAGTATATTTAGTTTCGTAATCGTAAAAATCGCTGGTAAAACTAATTTCCCCAACAACAGAAGCTTTGGGGTAATCATTTCCGAGAACGGCACATTCAACTTCTCTAGCAATGACTCCTTCCTCTATGATGATACGTCGATCAAAGCTGGCGGCCTTATCTAATGCGGATTCCAATTCACTACGCGATCGCACTTTACTAATTCCTACTGAAGAACCCAAGTTCGCAGGTTTAACAAAACAGGGATATTCTAAAGTCGCTTCAATATCATCACAGAGTTTGGGAAAAACACAAGGACTAGACCAAACTTGAGAGCGAGATACACCCAAATATTTCACTTGAGGGAGCCCTGCTTGGGAAAAAGCCATTTTCATCGCAATCTTATCCATACCCACCGAAGATCCTAGGACTCCACTTCCAACATAGGGAATTTGCATCAAAGTTAGTAAACCTTGAATCGTACCATCTTCGCCATTAGGGCCATGTAAAATAGGAAAAAATACCTCTATTTCATTTAAATACTGAGGAAATTGCCATAAATTACTTTCATTATCTTCTTGATTTAAACTAATGCCTGATTCTAAAACTTTTTGCGAAATATCAGCCTTATGCCAAGATCCCCGTTTATCGATGTAGACAGGAATTACTTCATATTTAGTTGCGTTAGCATCTTGATTTAAAGCAGATGCAATCGCTTTTGCCGAGATAATAGAGACTTCATGTTCCCCTGAGCGACCACCAAACAACAAACCTACTTTCGTTTTTGCCATGAATCAATTATCAACTATCAGTAATATCAATACTCAATGATAGTAGAGGTACAAGTCTGCGGAAAAAGATTGCTGTTCGTAGATATGGTTAAACTTAAAATATATCAATGTATTGGTTGATCGAAGTGAAAGTAATTATGTTGAAAAAGCTGGAGACTTTATTCAGATCATGACAATTATTTCAAATTATCCAATAGTGTGTTTATTA
>JBCCYD010000106.1:0-15567 GCA_039190385.1 Cyanobacteria bacterium P01_F01_bin.143
TGGAACACAGTCGAAAAAATCAAATTTTTCCAACTCACGTGATAAAACGTCGCTGGGGGCCTGGGGCGGGCGTAGCGCACCAGTGGGGGGGTTTGGGGGGCTAGCCCCCCAAGAGAAATTATGGATTGAAGCAAATAATTTTGGACAAAAATCGAATCTTATAGAGAAAGAAAAAGAAGTCTTATCCGAACAGTATTGGCTACCCTGCAACCTAACAAGAAAGTTAAATACGAAGTAGCTTCATTATTCAGCGGGAATACTGTCGATGAACTTATTTACATCAACATAAAATTCTCCCTGAGAATAAAATCCCGTATCACCTTCACTCAAAACAATGGTTTGACCACTAACGCTTCGACGGAAATTGACTAATTGAACTAAAACTTTTTCGGGATCCGTTTCCGGATTAAAAGTGATCAAGACATTTTGCGCAGGACATTCTCCGCCACTCATTTGAGCAACACAAATTACTGGTAACTTATTAACAATTCCTGTGCGGATATACTTAAGACTTTTAGATTCTAAAAAACTCTGAAACCGATTAGAAACCTCTATACAACGATTTCTCGGTGTCCATCTCTCAGAAAATTGAGTTTCCCAGCCAATTAATTTCACCTTGCCTCTAGGAGTCTTGACAAAAGTATGCCATCTACCTTTAAGTTGGGCACAGTAATAAGTATTTTCTGTAGCAGCCGTGCTTTCTGGGGCAAAAGCGATCGCGTTACCCAATACTAGACCTAAACTTGCAATTATTCCCGCTAATAATTTAAGTTTCATAATGACATTTTATCTGAATGGACACTTCTTATATGATTTATTAGGATCAGTAGCCTACTACTTAAATCACTAAGTGAACTTACTTATGTCATTGATTGTAGCGAAAATTGATTACAAAACCGATAATGTCTTGATAAAAACTTTACAAACTTAATCTCAAGTTTAGAATTGCCACCCAAAGCCTAAATTCAATGCCAATTTCCTACTAGAACAAATGGTGCCCAATAATAGGGATGTTGGTATTTTGGCTCCTGCATTAAAGATAACTGCGCTTGTCGCAAGGCTTGAGCTTTATTAGTATCTGGTTGATTGAGATGACGATAAAATTCGCTCATCAACTCAGCGGTAGAGCGATCGCTGACAGACCAGAGAGTTGCCAAGGTACTTCTTGCCCCAGAACTAACTGCCATTCCCGCCAAACCTAAAATTGCCTCTTCATCGCCCCGCGCCGTTTGACAAGCACTCAAAACTAATAACTCAATAGGCTCGTCATTATACCTTTGACTCAATAGCTGATCAAAATCTTTCACTTTAATCCGATCTGCCCAAGTCAAAATAAAAGTATCTTCGGCTTTGGAACTAAACTGACCATGAGTCGCCAAATGCACCACAGAAAAAGGTCTTTTCTCCACTTGCTCTTGCACTCTGGGATTCGTAAATTCTTGGTTGAGTAAAACTTGTGCTGAAGTTATTTCTTGAATACGATTAATCTCCTCAGCTACTCCTGATAAAGCCGAGAATCCTTGCCTCGCTTCGGTTAATCCTGCCGTTAAAATATTAATCTCATCTGCATTACCAGAAGGAAATAAGCTTAACCCAGGAGTTAAGGCCAACTCATATTTTTCTAGTAAATATTGCTCCCCGTCATGGAGCACATTCATCGGTAAACTGCGTAACTTACCATCTAATACAAAGACTAAAGTGGCAATTTCTTGATCTGTCAAAGCTTGTTGACCAGGACGAATTAACCAATCATAAAGTTTTTGGGCGGTTGGCAAGATATCTGTAGAACTGAATACGGGATTAAGATATTGCAGCAGTTCTTTAAATACTTGTTGCTGTTGAGCTGAATCAATTTTGGTTCGATAATGTTGCAGGGGTTTGCCTGGGACAGAAAGAATGACTTCGATACTGTTATCGAGCAAGATAGGATAAATAACTGCGGCTTCAGGGTCTATTTGCTCGATGTTCTGTTCGCTAATATCTAAACAAGCAAGACGAAAGAAATTCTCTAATTCTTTTTGTTGTAAAGCTTCGATCGCGATTCTCGATTCTTCCAGATGTTGTTGTTTTTGCTGGGGTGGCAGCTGATCAATATCCTGCAATAATAACTCTACTAATTGGCGATATATTGGTTCGACTTCTTGGCGAAAAGAAAACCGCAAGTTGGAACTTACCGCCACTAGATCCTGATGAATATTATCTAAATCTGCGATCGCGTGTCGGTAAGCCGCGATCGCCCGTTCCCGCTCTCCCTGAGCTTGCAAAATTCTGCCCTGTTGCCAATGAAGAGTTGCCACAATTTTGCTCTTATCAAAAGCTTCGGCTAAGCTCAAAGCTTGGTTTGTCAAATGTAACGCCTGTTGATAATCTTGATTTAGTTCCCGCCAATGTCCTAATTCTGCGATCGCATGGGCTTGAGCAATCGGATCTGATAATTCCTGAGCTTGCTCAATAGTCTCTTCCAACAAAGCCCCTACTCTAGAATCGCCCATTTTACCCAAACTTTGAGCATAATTAACCTTGGCATAGATAGCAGCGCGACTGGGAGGGAAATTAGCTAATTGCTCCTCGATAGGTGCTGTGAGATTTTCTGCGGCGGCAAGTTGATTGGTCTCGATTAACAAACTGAGTTGATTGAGTCTAGTTTCCAGTTGCAGCTGAGGATTCGCCGTTGCCGCGATCGCCTGTTGATAATAGTCTAGAGCTTGCTGATTATTTTCTCGGGTTCGAGCCAGATTTCCCAAGCGAAAGAAGTTTTCTCCTAGTAGTGCAGTGGAATCTAATTGTTGGGCGATCGCGAGACTTTGTTCTAAGATCTCCTGGGATTGATCGAGATCGCCTGAGATTTCTAAGGTGGCACCCAAACTAATCAAAGCTGCAATTTTCAAAGGATCATAATCGGGCAGGGTATCAAGTTGTTGTTGAATTTGAGTTAAGGTAGCGCGCGATCGCCGATAAAATCCCAGAGTTTGCAAAGCCTGTGCCTGATTGATTTGACTGAGAATGATCCCTGTGGAATCTTCTAGCCCACGATAAATTGCTTCGGCTTGTTGCCAAGTTTCTAGGGCAGCTTCCCCATTACCTTGTTTGAGTTGTAAACTGCCTTGGGTATTAAAAGTTTGCGCCTGAAGCAAAGGATAATTATTAACTTGGCGTCTTGATATTGGCTTTTGCGATCGCGCAATGAGATCTAAGTTATCCGCGATCGCGTTTTGAGCTTGTTCCCAATGGCCCAATTCCTGATAAACCGCAGCCAGATAATTATTGCTATGAATTAAGTTGGCTATTTCTTGGGTTTGACTATATTTTTGTTGAGCTTGTTGCCAAATTTCAGCAGCCGCCGCAAATTGTCCGCGATCGTATAGCTGCTTGCCCTGTTGTAAGAGATTCGACTCGGGAGTGCTAGAAGTTGCCAGCGCGATCGCTTCTGCTTTAGTCGGAGAAGTCAACCAGAGATTTAATAACGTCAGTACTGTTAAAACAAAATAATTACGATATTTCACTTGATATTAAGAGAATTACGAATCAATAAAGTTAATAAAATGCAACTCCCCAAATTGAAAACCTTCCAACCAATGAAATAATAGACCCACAACTAAACTTTTCCGACTCATGTGTTAAACAGTCGCTGGGGGCCTGGGGCGGGCGTAGCGCACCAGTGGGGGGTTTGGGGGGGGCTAGCCCCCCAAGGGAAGTTATGGCTTTTAGAGATATGAATTAAAGCAAACAATTCAGAATTCGGCCTTATAGCCAATTCCCAATCATCACAAAAGGAGCCCAATAATAAGGATGATTGAATCGATCTGATTTAATCAACTCCAACTGAGCCTGTCGCAGAGCTTGAGCCTTACTACCCTTGGAGTCCGATTGCTGAAGTTGTTGATAAAAAGAATTCATAGTCAGCGCTGTGGATTGATCAGATACCGTCCACAAAGTAGCCACAGTAGTCCTGGCGCCTGCTCTGACTGCCATTCCTGCCAAACCTAGAGCTGCGCGATCGTCTCCTGCGGCAGTTTCACAGGCACTTAAGACCAAAAGTTCGATCGATTGTCCTTGATTTAGATCAGTATCTTGAAGAAGATCATTCAACTTTTGGATATCGATTGTGCTATCCCAAGCTAAGAGAAAAGTGTCATCTAGATTGGAACTAAACTGTCCGTGGGTAGCAATATGAACAATGGGATATTCGGATGAGCCAATATTTTGTTGTAAAGCCTCTTGGGTGAATTCTTCATCCAGCAAAACTTTGCTATTAGTTTTGTTTTGAATATCTTCTAATTCGCTATTGACATATTCAAGGGAACTAAAGCCTCGTCTTTGCTGAGTAATTCCTGCGGCCAGGGTTTTTAATTCAACTTGTTCCAAAGGAAGAGGTGCTACTAATTGCAAACCTGGGGTTAGGGAAATATTATAGTTTTCAATTAGATATTGTTCGCCATCATATAAAGCTGCGATGGGAATATTGCGGAAAGAACCATCGGGAACGAAGACTAAAGTTTCAATTTGATTGCTCGCTAATTCAGGAATGATAGGACGAATTAACCAATCATATAACTGAGTTGCTGAGGTGAGATAAGATCTGCGACTACGAATTGGTAGACTATAGCGCAATTGATCGATCGCCTCTTCTAATTCTGGTTGCCCAATTGCCGTAGAGTAATGAACTAATGGTTGATTGGGAATACTGACTATTACTTCTAGGCGATCGCTGAGAATAATCGGATAAATCACCGCAGCTGTCGCATCAATGCTATCTACATCAGTTGTTTGGGCATCAATACAAGCTTCGCGGAAAAAGTCATTCAGTTCTGCCAGTTGCAAAGCTTCAATAGTATTTCTTGCCTGTAACAAATGCTCTTGAGTTACTTCCTGATTATTTTGCGGTTGCAGTAACAAACCCACAAGTTCTCGATAAACTGGCTCGACGCTTTCGCGGAAAGAAAATTGACTATCTAGATTAGTAATTGCCAAGTCGCTACGAAGAGATTCTAAAGAGTCAACAGCCGAGGAATAGGCAATAATCGCCGTTTCTTGATTGCCTTGATTTTGCGCTAATCTACCTAATTGCCATTGCCATTGATAGGTCAAATCCGAGTTATTCAGCTCTTGTGCTAAAGTTAGAGCTTGCTCGGTATAGTTGATACCTGAGAACCATTGGTTCTTTTGCTCGTGCCAATAACCCAAAATCCCCAAAGCATAGGACTGAGCCTCGGCATCTTGGAGATTTTTTGCTTGGGTAAGAGCCGTATTTAATAAATTTGGTACTTGGTTATCGTAATCGCGGTATTCAGATAAATCAATCAAATTTTTTGCCAGATTAACCTGAATATAAATTGAACGACGATTGGGATTATTCGCTAACTTTGCAATCTGTTGCTCGATTTGTGGCAGTAACTCCAGACCCGCTTGTCCTTGAGAATTAGTAATTAATAAATTTAGATGATTGAGTTGAGCCTCAGCTTGAATTAGGTGCTGAGAACTAGTTGCTGCGGCTTCTTGATAAAATGCGATCGCGCTTTCCGAATTATTTAGCGCTTTGGCAACATTTCCCAGACTAAATAAAGTCGCGCTAGTTTCTTCTGGTAAATCAAGTTCCTGGGAAATAGCTAAACTTTCCTCAAGTGCTTCCCTGGCCAGAGCGAGATCTCCAGTAATTTGTAGTGCCATTCCCAGACTACGCAATCCTGACATTTTGAGATGACGGTCAGATTGATCTTGAATTTGTAATGCTGTTTGTTCTAAAAGTTTTTGCGATCGCCTGTAAAGTCCTAGATGTTGTAAAGCTTGGGCTTGATTGAGTCGACTGCCCAAGATTCCTACTTGGTCACCAGCTTGCTCATAAACTTCCGCTGAATTTTCCCAACTAGCTAGTGCCGCTTTGCCATCACCCATAGCTAGCTCTAATCTACCTTGAGTATTGAGAGCTTGAGCATAGATATTTAAGCTAATTTCCGAATCGTCCTGTTGCAATAGTTCCAGACTTTGGGAGATATATTGTTGAGCTTGCCCCAAATTACCTTGTTGATAGTTACTTAGTGCCAGATAGTTAAAACTCAATGCCTGAGAAAGAGAATTAGCATCAGTTTGATAGTTTTGATTTGCTTCAGTCCAAATTTCGGTCGCTTCAGCATATCTTCCTGCTTGATAGGCAATCCTACCTTGATCGATTAAATTTTCCTGATCATCAGATGAAGAGATAATATTGGTAGCAATTGAAATGTTTTGAGCAATTACAGGTCTAGCCAAAATCCAAAAGTTAAAAGTACAGAAACCTAGACACAAACTATAATGCAATAAATTTAAGGCTTTTTTTCTGGGTAAGCTAGTTTCCATATTATATACCTCTGAACAATTCTGATATAGATTGCCCAAAATCTGTTTGCTAATTGCTAATTGCTAATCGCTAATTGCTAATCGCTAATATTCAATGTTTAATGTTTAATGATCAATGGTCAATGTTTAATGTTTAATGGTCAATGGTCAAGTTTATAGATTATTTGCAGAATTTTATTAGAAATACCGCATTATCATTTATAGGAATAGGAATAATATTTCTCTGGTGTAATAACAATTATGGATGTAAAGCTCGTAATCGTGATTTTGACAGGTATTTTTACCGTCGCCTGTCTTTTCTTTGGAACAAAAAACGGTTTCTATGATTCTGATAATTACGATGGTAATGGGACTGCTCATTAATCAAAACTAAATTCTTTGGGGGTGCAACTGTTGCCCCTCTAAACAAAATCTTGCTTTCTGAAAATGTGCGGCAAGCCTGTAGAATTAATACTTATTACTTATTAATTTATTACTTATTAGGTATTACTTCTACATAGCAGTCGTGGAGGGAATTGAATGGGCAAGCGGAGCATGCAATCTCACAATGATTTGGTGAGTTTGTCTTGTCTTCCCTACGGTGCAGGTCACGATCTCGAAGGGCTCAGTTTACTACTAACAATGGGAGAACATCGCATCTTACTAGATTGCGGGATTACTAATTTTCCTTTTTTGGAGCAATCCGATACTTTACCTCTCAAGTTTATTTTCTGCTCCCATGCTCATCAAGATCATTGTCGGGGATTACTCTCGCTTCATAAAATATTACCAGATGTGCCGATCTATACTAGCGAAATTACGGCAGAATTATTGACTCTTTATTGGTCAAATTCAACTGCTGAATCAATTCCCCTGAAAACTTTTCCTTGGCGATCGCCACAGAAACTGGGCCAGAATCTCGAATTAGAATTATATCCTGCGGGACATTTACCTGGAGCGGCAGCTCTTTGTTTAACCTATCACACCGATGAACGAGATTATAAAGTCTTCTATACAGGAGATTTTTCTTTGTCTAACTTTCAATTAGTCGAAGGCTTATCTATTGAAGAGGTCAGGGGTTTAGAACCCGATGTTTTGATCATTGAAGGAAGTTATGGCGCAGTTCGACATCCCCATCGTCGGCAACAGGAAAAAACCTTGATGGAACGTCTTTCCCGGGCTTTAGCCCAAGGAAAGAATATTTTATTGCCCGTGGCTCCTCTCGGTTTGGGGCAAGAAATCCTCAAGCTCCTGCGATCGCATCATCAATTTACGGGCAAGGAGCTCGATATTTGGGTTGATCCCACCGTAGCCGAAGCTTGCAATCTTTACTTGAGCTTGTTATCCCAATTACCGGCTTCTGTACAGAATTTTGCCAAACATCAATCTTTATTTTGGGATGAGCGGGTTTGTCCGAGGATGAGACCTTTTAACAAACTATCAGAAATATCTGGAGGCAAACTACCTTGTATTGTGATGGTTGATTACCATAACTATATCTTTGAGGATTTAGTTTCGGACTGGGGAGAATGGTTGATCTTACTCTCAGAACAGCCTCATGACGATCTTAATATTAATTCTGCAACTTTAAATCAAATACAAGATTTAAAATATTTAACTGCTGAAACTTATTTGTTGTCAGAACATAGTGATGGTCGGAACACGACGCAACTAATTCATAATTTGCGTCCTCAGCATATTGTCTTGGTTCATGGTTCTCTAACATATTTGTTGGAATTGGCTAGTTTAGAGGAGTTGTATAATCGCTATCAAGTTCATGCACCTTTGAGTGGTAATTTAGTAGAATTTCCCTTAGGCGATCGCTTTGTTCAACCGATCAAATCTAGTCCGGCCCATTACGAAGGAGAACTCAACGAAGTTGGCTCTTATATTACGATGGTTTTTCCTGATAGTATCAATGACGATTTGCGTTGGAATAAATTTTCTGATACAGGAATTATTGAGGCGCGTTGGCAAGGAAATGAGCTGATTTTACGGGGTGTCCCCCAAAGAGAATTGTTAAATGCAGACAAGAGCATCACAATACGAGATGATCTTGAATGTTGTAATAGTTGTGTTCACTATCGCGCTCAGCGTTGCTGGAATCCCAATTCACCGCTATACGAATTTAAGGTGATCGCCGAGGGCTATTGTCCTGTTTTTGAGAGATGATCTTCTGTTGCTTTTTTGGAAAAGAAGACCTAAGGTAAATCAGTCCTGCCCATTAAGTAGCGATCGCATTCGCGGGCAACACCGCGACCCTCATCAAAAGCCCAAACTACTAAACTTTGTCCGCGACGACAATCTCCCGCCGCAAACACTCCAGGAATACTAGTTTGATACTGATTATATTCAGCCTTAATATTACTCCGTCCATCGCGATCGAGTCCCAAAGAATCCAGCAACGGTTGTTCTGGCCCCAAAAATCCCATGGCCAACAAAACTAACTGAGCAGGAATTACTTTTTCTGTTCCAGGAACATGCTGGGGAATAAAACGACCATTGTCATCCTTTTGCCATTGAATCTGCACAATATGAACAGCTTTCACCTGTCCGTTATCATCTCCCTCAAACCTAGTTGCTGTCGTCAGATAACCTCTAGGATCACTGCCAAACTTGACAGCCGCTTCCTCCTGACCGTAATCTAAACGATATATCTTCGGCCATTCAGGCCAAGGATTATCCGCTGCGCGCTCTTTAGGTGGCTGGGGCATAATTTCCAATTGCTCCAAACTGTTGCAACCATGGCGCACCGATGTACCCACACAGTCAGTTCCCGTATCACCACCACCGATAATTACCACATCCTGACCTTGAGCAGAAATACGAGGCTCTCTTTGTTCGAGAATTGCTTGAGTATTTTCCGTCAAAAATTCCATCGCAAAATGAATGCCCTTCAGCGATCGCCCCTCAATCGGTAAATCTCTGGGTTTGGTCGCCCCAGTACAAAGCACTACCGCATCATATTCCTTGAGTAATTTCTCCGCTGGCAAATCCTTACCAATTTCGGTGTTACAGATAAACTCTACGCCTTCTTGTCTTAACAATTCAATCCGACGTAACACAATCTCTTTTTTATCCAATTTCATATTGGGAATGCCATACATCAGCAAACCCCCAGGACGATCAGCTCGCTCAAACACCGTGACCCAATGACCTGCCTTATTCAACTGAGCTGCTGCACAAAGCCCCGCTGGCCCGGAACCGACGATCGCGACTTTTTTCCCAGTCCGTTTCTCCGGAGGTTCTGCTTTTACCCAACCTTCCTGCCAACCTTTTTCGATAATCGAATATTCAATATTTTTAATCGTGACTGGAGGATTATGAATTCCCAATACACAAGCCCCCTCACAAGGCGCTGGACAAACTCGACCTGTAAATTCAGGGAAATTATTCGTCTTATGCAAACGCTCCAAAGCTTCGTGCCACAGTCCCCGGTAAATCAAATCATTCCATTCGGGGATCAAATTATTAATTGGACAACCACTCGCCATTCTATTAATGGTCATGCCAGTATGACAAAAAGGCGTGCCGCAATCCATACATCTTGCTGCCTGAGTTTTAAGATGATCGTCGGGCATTGGTAAATGAAATTCATCCCAATTGCGAATTCGCTCCACTGCCGGTAATTCAGAAGGATCTTCGCGAAGATATTCAATAAAGCCTGTTGGTTTTCCCATAGATTTGAAAGGTAAAAGGTAAAAGATAAAAGGTATTAACTGTTAATTGATAGCAGAGAGGATTTATCCGTGTTATCTAATGAAACTTACTAATAAATCTATCTGTGTGTATCTGTGTTTATCTGTGGACATTTTTCATTTAACTGATGACTGATAACTGTTAACTGATAACTGAAATTAGCTGCCGCTGATACGGGCAGCATCGCGGGCATTGGCTTCAAAAGCTGCGGTTAATGCATCGTCACCACTTAACCCTTCTGCGATCGCGTCTTTTATCGCCTGTAACACCCGCTTATAATCTCGGGGCATCACTTTGACAAATTTTGCTGCCATCTCTTGCCAGTTTGCCAGCACCTTAGCCGCCTTCTGACTGTTGGTATAATCAGCATGTTTTTCGATCATCTGGTAAATAGTTTCGCGATCCTCCTCATCCAATGGCTCGATATCCGCCATTTGCGTATTACAGCGAGTTGCAAAATCCCCATTCTCATCAAGAATATAAGCCACGCCACCACTCATGCCAGCAGCAAAGTTTCGTCCGGTAGCCCCGAGAATCACAACCTTACCCCCAGTCATATATTCGCAACCATGATCCCCAACTGCTTCTACAACCGCATTAACTCCCGAGTTACGAACGCAGAATCGCTCACCCGCAATGCCGTAAATATAAGCTTCACCAGAAGTTGCTCCATAAAGCGCCACATTGCCGGCAATGATATTCTCCTCAGGCACAAAACTAGAATTTTTTGGCGGATAAACAATGATTTTGCCGCCGCTCAAACCTTTACCTAAATAATCATTGGCATCACCTTCCAACTCAATAGTGACACCCTTGGGCACAAATGCCCCCAAACTTTGACCCGCACTACCTTGAAAATGGAGATGGACCGTATCCTCTGGCAAACCATGCCAATGTTTTTTAGTGATTTCATTACCCAAAATCGTACCCACTACCCGATTAACATTTTTGATCGGTAAAGTTGCTTTAACCTTTTCCTTATTCTCGATCGCAGGCTTACACAAATCCAACAAAGTCGTGATATCTAAAGATGTATCCAAACCATGATCCTGGGCAATCTGGCAATAACGTCCCACATCTGGTGCCACATCAGGTTGATGGAGAATCGGCGAAAGATCAATTCCTTTAGCTTTCCAATGATCCACTGCTTGTTTCGCTTCTAAAATATCGGTACGACCCACCATTTCATTGAGAGTACGAAAACCCAAACTTGCCATAATTTCGCGAAGTTCTTGGGAGATAAACCTAAAGAAGTTAACGGTATAAGCGGGATCGCCGATAAAGTTTTTACGCAACCTGGGATCTTGTGTTGCCACTCCGGCAGGACACGTATTCATGTGACAAACGCGCATCATGATACAACCAAGAGAAACTAAAGGGGCAGTGGAAAACCCAAATTCCTCAGCACCAAGCAAAGCTGCGATCGCGACATCCCGACCTGTTTTCATTTGACCATCGGTTTCCACAACAATGCGACTGCGCAGGTTATTTAAAACTAAGGTTTGATGTGTTTCAGCCAACCCTAGCTCCCAAGGCAATCCTGCATGTTTAATCGAAGTCTGGGGAGATGCGCCCGTACCACCATCAAAACCAGAAACTAACACCACATCAGCATGGGCTTTGGCTACCCCTGCCGCGATCGTTCCTACTCCCACCTCGGAAACTAATTTAACGTTAATGCGAGCTTCTCGATTGGCATTTTTTAGGTCATGAATCAACTCAGCTAAATCTTCAATTGAGTAAATATCATGGTGCGGTGGCGGAGAAATCAAACCAACTCCTGGGGTTGAATGACGCACCTTAGCAATCCAAGGATATACTTTTTTGCCTGGTAATTGTCCCCCTTCTCCTGGTTTTGCACCCTGTGCCATTTTGATCTGGATTTCTTTGGCTTGAGACAGATACAAACTGGTAACCCCAAAACGTCCTGAGGCTACTTGCTTGATGGCACTATTTTTAGAATCCCCTTGATCATTAGTCCAGGTATAGCGTTCGGGATCTTCTCCCCCTTCTCCTGTATTGGATTTTCCCCCAATGCGATTCATTGCGATCGCCAGCGATTCATGGGCTTCTTTAGATATTGAGCCATAACTCATAGCACCAGTTTTGAAGCGTTTCATAATCTCTTCTACTGGTTCTACTTCATCAAGGGGAACCGGTTCGCGCTCTTTATATTCAAGAAGTCCTCTCAGGGTGAAATGTTGTTTATTCTGATCGTTAACTAATTTGGCATATTGTTTATAAAGTTCGTAATCCCCTTTCATCACTGCTTGCTGCAATGTGTGAATGGTTTGGGGACTAAATAAATGAGCTTCTCCGTCTTTGCGCCATTGATATTCCCCTCCAACATCCAGGGTGTGAACATTAACATCGCGATCAGGGAAAGCATGACTATGGCGTAAAATTGTTTCTTTGGCGATCGCAGCTAGATCCGCGCCTTCAATCCGTGAAGCTGTCCCGGTGAAATAGCGATCAATCACGGTATGGTTCAGTCCGATCGCCTCAAAAATTTGGGCACCGCGATAACTTTGGAGAGTAGAAATTCCGATCTTAGAAGCAATTTTAATAGTTCCTTTAGTAACAGCTTTAATATAATTTTTGCAAGCTGTCTGATAATCAACATCAACCAAAATCCGCTGGTTAATCATCTCATCAAGGGTGGCAAAGGCTAGATAAGGATTAATCGCACCGCAACCATAACCGAGTAAGACTGCACAATGATGAACTTCTCTAGGTTCGCCCGATTCGAGGACAATGCCTACTCGGGTACGGGTGCCTTGACGAATTAGATGGTGATGGAGACCAGAAACTGCCAGTAAAGCAGGAATTGCTGCTCGGTCTTGGCTGATTCCGCGATCGCTAAGAATAATAATACTAGTTCCAGACCCGATCGCCTGATCGGCATTGGCACAAACCTGATCAATAGCTGCGGCTAAGCCCACTTCCCCTGTTTTCGGATCAAAGAGAATTGGCAGGGTAGCCGATTGGAAATCCCCGTCAAGGTATTTAAGTTTTGCCAGCTCAGCATTGGTGATCACGGGAGTGTTGAGTTTAATCAGATGACAACTATCTGGCTTAGGATCGAGTAAGTTATGTTCAGCACCGATAGTTGTGACTGGCGAAGTGACAATGGCTTCGCGAATTGAATCGATGGGCGGATTGGTGACCTGGGCGAATAATTGTTGGAAATAATCGTAAAGTAACTTGGGGCGATCGGAAAGCACGGCTAAGGGTGTATCGGTTCCCATCGAGCCTAAAGCTTCAACTCCGTTCATGCCCATGGGTTTGAGTAGCATCCGCAGCTCCTCAAAGGTGTAACCAAAGCTCATCTGTTTTTGCAGAATTGTGACATCCTCTTCTGACTCAGGGCTATTGATGGCATGGACTTTGGGCAAGGAGTTTAACTCGACTAGGTTTTTATCTAGCCATTCACGGTAGGGATGTTCGGCAACAATCGCTTGTTTGATTTCTTCGTCGGCAACAATGCGGCCTTCTTCCATATTGACCAGGAACATGCGACCTGGTTCTAAGCGTCCTTTGAGGGCGACTTGTTCGGGCGGAATGGGCAAGACGCCTGCTTCAGAGGCCATGATAACTAGATTGTCTGTTGTAACGTAATAGCGAGAAGGTCGTAAGCCATTGCGATCTAGCACCGCCCCAACCATGGTGCCATCGGTAAAGGCGATCGAGGCCGGGCCATCCCAAGGTTCCATCAAGCAAGAATGATATTCATAGAAGGCTTTTTGCTCATCACTCATCGATTCATGAGCAGTCCAGGGTTCGGGAATCATCATCATGACCGCATGGGGTAGCGATCGCCCTGCCAGGACTAAGAGTTCTAAGGTGTTATCAAAGATGCTGGAGTCGCTGCCATTGACATTGATCAGGTTTTGAACTTTCTTGATATCATCGCCAAATACTTCTGATTCAAACAAGGATTGCCTTGCATGCATCCAGTTCATATTGCCTCGCAAGGTATTAATTTCTCCATTATGGGCAATGTAGCGGTAGGGATGCGATCGCTCCCAACTGGGGAAGGTATTGGTACTAAAGCGCGAATGAACTAAGGCTAATGCGCTTTCTACATCGGGGTCGTGGAGTTCGGGGTAATATTCCCCGACTTGTAACGGCATCAGCATGCCTTTATAAACTATGGTGCGACAGGAAACACTAGATTCGTACCAAAATGAATCGCCAATCTCTTCGTGAACTGCTTTATGGCTACGTTTGCGAATTACAAAAAGTTTGCGTTCTAAGGCTGCTTCATCAAGTCCGGCTGCACGCTGGATGAAGGCTTGTTGCATGAAGGGTTCACTGGCTTTGGCGGTGTCGCCCATGGTGGAATTGTCTGTGGGGACATCACGCCAACCAATGACTTTTTGGCCTTCTTCGGCAACCACTCGCTCGAATATTTTTCTGCCTTGCTCTCTGAGCGCTGGATCGGGGGAAGCGTAAATCATGGCGACGCCATATTGTCCTGGATTAGGAAGAGTTATATTTTGTTCTGCTGCTACTTTTTTGAGGAATTTGTGAGGTATTTGCATCAAAATCCCTGCCCCATCACCTGTGTTGGTTTCAGCTCCACAGGCTCCACGATGTTCAAGGTTGACGAGAATCGTCAGGGCTTGTTCTACCAGCTCATGAGATTTCTTGCCATTCATATGAACGATAAATCCTACTCCGCAGGCATCATGCTCGAAGCGAGGATCGTATAGACCTTGTTTGGAGGGCAGCTGATTATGATTCATTTTTGATAAACAAACTATTAGCAAATACCAAGGATAAATAAAATCTGGTTATCTAATTTTACTGATGGAGTTTAATCTAGCTAAATTTTTAAGGAAATGATCATAATCAGATTACAAATCTATATTCGCCAACAGCTATTGATACGGAGATCGAAACAATCCCTAACAAATCTACATCTTGGTTAGAGATTATTCATAGTGCTTTAGGTCAGATGCAAGCTTTTAATTATTAAGGTGTTAAAAAGTCTTATTTGGGTATTTTAGTATTAAAACATTAAAAAAACTTATAATTTATATAGTACATTTTTGTAAGAGATAATTATGAAAAAGCCTACTATTGCCCAGACATTGAGAGCATCGGTCAAACTTGTAAAACCTGAGTTATTGGCTCAAGTGCCTGATGATTATAATCCCCGTCAAACATTTAATTATTTAAGGCATAGAGCTACGAATTATGATGTTCTGTTGGATGAACACAGAAAAAAGTATGGGGATATCACTCCTGCTGAGAATAAGGCACTCACGCAAGGAGCTGCTGATGTAATTATCGGTGAGTTTAGAGGTGAAAATACCGCTTTAATGCGAGGTCAAGCGAATACTCCTTTTGCTAAATTTGCACGGGCAATATCTAAACTTCTAGGATTGAGTCCAGGTGTAGATCTAAAAGCCTATGCTTTACCCATAAGTCTCTAAAGAAAGATGGGAAGAAGGATGTAGCCGTTTCCAAGTAGAAGCAATATCATGCAATCGTGACAGTCCTCGCCAAAGAGTTTTAACTCCAGGAAAACCATCATGTTTACGAGCTAAA
>JBCCYD010000107.1:0-15466 GCA_039190385.1 Cyanobacteria bacterium P01_F01_bin.143
GCTGTACCATTTAGCACTATAATTATTTTCTACTAACAAGAACTCAAGTACCTATTAACTATTAATTATTATCTAAATTATCGCTTTTATGACTCATTCCAAAGATATTAAAACTCTGATGAATTGGATGGCAGCAGATTTTAGCAATCAAGCCCAAGCCTATGAAAATCCTCCCTTTTTTGCCAGTATCCGTGTTTGTATGCGTCCGTTACCTGAGCAATTATTAGGTGGCCCCAGCTTATTTTTAGAACAAGCCTATGACTTTATGCTCCAGAATCCCTATCGAGTTCGGGTGTTAAAGTTCAATATCGTAGAAGATCGCATAGAACTAGAAAACTATAAAGTCCAAGAACAAGAACAATTCTTTGGGGCTTCACGCGATCGCGAAAAATTGCAAAAACTAACTCCTGATCTCATCGAAAAAATGTCTGGGTGCGACATGAACGTCGATTGGATGGACAATCATTTCCAAGGCAAAATCAAGCCAGGAAAAGCCTGTATTGTTGAGCGCAAAGGAAAAGTCACCTATCTTGATAATAGTTTTGAAATCGATCCAGAAAAACTAATTAGCTACGATCGCGGCAGAGATCCTGAAACCGACGAACTAGTCTGGGGTTCGATCGCCGGACCTTTTGAATTTGCCCCCGTCCGAAGATTCGGCGATGAATTGTAAACTCTAGGTTACAAATTGAATCAAAAAGAAGAGTCAGTCGTCATAATAGATGAAATATCGAGCAAAAATTTACTTAATTGCTCTGTTTGCTAGAAAATTATGCGCTCAAATAATAATTTTAATCAATTTAACCAATTAGGTTTATATCTCGCTGGAGGAGTTTTTTTCCTCATTATTTTGGCTTTCCTGAGGCCATTTACGATCATCAATGCTGGGGAAAGAGGCGTAGTGATGCGTTTTGGCAAAGTCCAGGACCAAGTTTTTGACGAAGGTATTCACCTAATTATGCCTATTGTCACCACAGTCAAAAGAATCACTGTTCGCATTCAAAAAGATTCTATTCAAGCAGATGCTTTTTCTCGGGACTTGCAAGATATTCAAACTGATATTGCCGTCAATTGGCATATTGAGCCAACAACTGTAAACAAGATATACCAAGAAGTTGGCGACGAAGAACAAATTGTCTTTCGGATTATTTCTCCTGCTGTGTCCGAAGTTGTTAAAGCAGCAACTGCCAAAAAAACTGCTGAGGAAATTATTGCTAAAAGAACTGAACTAAAAGAAGAAATCGATAGTCAACTTAGAGAAAGACTAGGCAGTTACGGTGTCGTGGTTGATGATGTTTCTCTAGTGAATATCTCCTTTAGTGAAGAATTTGCCAAAGCGATCGAAGCCAAACAAATTGCCGAACAAGAAGCTAAACGAGCAAGATTTGAAGCCCAAAGAGCAGAAGAACAGGCTAAAGCTGAAATTAACCGAGCTAAGGGTGCCGCCGAAGCCCAAAGACTCCAGAGACAAACTTTGACCCCAGAATTATTACAAAAACAAGCGATCGAAAAATGGGATGGTAAATTCCCTCAAGTATTAACAGGAGATGGAGCCTTACCTTTTATTACGGTTGATCCGAAAACCTTGGGTAATTAAATAGATTTTATAGCTTATCTAAAGACAATTGAGAATAATATCTCGATGCATCAAGGAGCGATCTTGAAGAGATTTAATGGTATCGGGATTTAATCCTTGATCCTGATAATAAAATTTCTGCCAAGTCTCACTAATAGTCTGAGAATTGGTGGGTAAGTCGGCTAATTCCCAACCAGATAAATTTAGTTCCGACATTAATTGGCTTACTTTGGGATCATAACTGAGTGCAAAACAGGGACAACCTTCGGCGGCTGCCATAATCAAACTATGTAAACGCATCCCAATAGTCATTTTGACGTCTTTGAATAGACCTTTTAGTTCTCTAGGATCGGATAAAGAGAGAATCTTGCTCTGGTCTCCTAGCTTTTGTTGTAGGGACTTCGCGATCGCGAGGTCCTGACTTGGTTGAAACGGCACAATCAAGATATAAGATTCTGTGGCTTGTTGAAAATCTTGCAGAGCTTCCGTTAAGGCTTCTAATCGCGCTGAAGTTAATAATTTATGGGAACGCAATACCACTGCCACTCTAGATTTGGGTAAATTTTTCACTTCGGCAACTTCTTGACTGGTCAAAGCCCAGACAGGATCGGGCGCGATCAAAGGGGCAATTTCCCATTCGTCAAGAATCTTCGCCGAACGATAATCTCGCACACTAATCCCTGCACAACCATAGAGCACCTGTTTGGTTATGTTACGAGTAAAAGATCTGTTCAAGGGTCCAATTCCCTGAGCCCAAGCGATCGTTTTTAAACCCTGTTGCTGAGCCAAGGCCATTAATCCCCCATAATAGAGAGGACTGAGCATGCTGGTGGCATCTTGCATCAAACTACCACCACCCCAAATGAAAAGGTCAGAAGATTTTAGTGCTTTGAAAATGGGAAAAGCTGATTTGCGATCGCAACTGGCAACTCCATATAATCTACTAGTTTGAGCTGGGTTTCCCGAAAGAACAATTGGTTTAATTTGGCTCGGTAACATTTGTAGTAAAGACACTAATAACGCTTCATCGCCACCATTGCCTTTGCCATAATAACCACAGAGTATTGCTTTCATTTCGCTCATATTTTTTTGAGTCATTAAATCTCTTGACCAGTAAATTCTCTCTCACATCTTGATCGAAGTGCAAAGTTATGGTGTTTTTTCTGATTAAAATAAAAAAACGGCTTTATTTTAATAAAACTTGAAATATTTAATTAAATATTAAAAAACATTACGAAACTAGTATTGTCTGCATAAAAAATAAGCTTATTAGCCAAGTAATAGGTAAGTAAATTTTGTTTTGCTCGTTATTGTGCATTCAACATTTATATCTTTACTAAAACTTTGTTACAAAATAAATTCAATGATTTTTAAGATTTTTCAAAACTCCTTTCTAATCTTCATTAGCTCTATTATCCTAACAATCACTTTTGGAGACTATGCTGTTTCACAGACACAAAAAGATTATTGGGAGGAGTTTAGGCAAAAATATCCGCTTCATTTTCAATCTTTATTAATCAGTGATCCTAACGAAGAAGGACAGCGCACCTTAATTATTTCTGAACCGCCACCAACATTTAAGCCATATGAGGCTGAACAGATTCTCGAAGAAGTCTTTGGCTCAATATATTTAGGAATTGAGGAACGAAAACACCCAATTGGTTTCAATGGTTGGGTAAGAGATTATGTTGTTACTCTCTCATCGCCAGAAGAGTTCACACAAGACGCGATTGAACGCCAAGTTGATGATGGAATTGCCGCACTCTCTTATCGTCTCTATCACACAACCTACAAAGCTCATGCCTTAAAGTTACCCATCGAAGAGTCTCAGCAATTTTCTAAAGCAGCTCCTAACTTATCCATTACTTCAGGAGAACTTAAATCATGGATGGTTGATTCCAAGAGAGAGTTTATCTCAGTAGATACTAGTGAATCTAATACTTTAGAAAATATTTTAGATAAAAATCTTACAGGAGTTTTCTTGAGTCAACAACCAGGTTTTACCATTTTAGTTTTGCCAAGAAATGAGGATATTCGAACATATTGGTCAGATTTGAGAAAATTCTCTCTGGATTCAGATATTATTCTAGGCGCAATTACACAAGAAAATGACGATGCTTTAGTAATTATTGGTCGAGAAAGGGAAGCTAGCCTTAATGATATGCCTCCTCTAAGACCAGAAACAATTCTGACTTTAGCGGCGACTTCTGACAAAGAACTATACCAAAGTTTTGAACGAACCCACTTGTTTGCAGGAAAGCTTGTGGAAGGAGAATTAGAGGGTAAGGACTGGGCTCCAATCTACCTAAGTGACAATTTGATCAACACTGAGTTTGGTAGCCTCTTAAATATAACGGACCAGCTTTTGAAGTCTTGGTCAATGGCTGGTCAGATTGAGTATGCTAATTTTCCATATCCTAAACAGTTAGTTTTCCCATTTGACAATAAGCCTCTTATCGAAAGAATTGATGCAGGACAAATCCTCTTCAATTGGAATACCAGTGGCTTAGGAGCAGTTTACGATTTTGGAAACTATGAGGTATTTGCGACAACTAAAACGGGCGCTTTACCAATTACTTATGGTTCGGATTTGGGAGAGCCGGGTATTGTGAGAACAGGAGAACTCACTGAATTTGAAGAGGAAGGGTATGATTACTTTTCGCAACAAAGCAATCTCCACTTAACTAGAGTAACTCAATATACGGCGTTATATCAAATATTTCAGGCGTTTCCAGTAAAATCTTTTCCTTGGGAGAATCACGTTAATTCACAGAACATTAGTCAGATTAATAATGTGTTTAAGTATGAAGTACTAGAAGCTTTAAGAATTATTGAAACTGGGGATAAAAATCTTATAGTTAAGTCTCAAGAAGAGCTTCAAGCAATATTTCAAGAAATACAAGAAACAGAAAACATAGATCCAGAAGTACAAGAATTGCTAGAAGAATTGAAAGTTTTTGGTGATCTGAAAATAGTTGCATTAGAAAATCGTCTTGAAGAAGCATCTCAGGAACTTGAGGATCTAAAAAACAAGTATGGCTTTGATCTTATAGATCAATTTGCTACTTATATTGCTGAACCTCGCAAATTTCAACTATCCCAAGAAGTACAAGAAAGATTTCAGCAAATTCGACAATTATTAAGAAACGGAGAAATTGACGAAAATGAATTTTTGGAGCAAATTTATCAAGAATCAAGTCTAATGAGAGTTTTAGTCTTTGGGTTATTACAGGATAGATATAGAGGATTAATAAAGCTTGTAACTAATAAAGATGAATTATTAAAACGTATTAATGCAGCTTCCGACTACAAATCTACTAGCAATATTAAAACTCCTACAATTGTTATTTCCCAGGATACAAGAGAATTAGGTTTTTTATTTACTGGAGGGCATAATCTTAACAGCACAGTAACAAAGTTCACCATTGACTCTACCTTATCAAGAGGTGATGTAGAAATTAATTCATTACCTGATGGGCAATTAGAACTACGTGTTAATCCTGAAGATGCGACGAACTCTTCATCCTTAGCTCGTATCTTTTCCCGTAATTTGAATAATTCTAATCTAGGACAAATTGAACAAATAATTGAACAAAATATTTCTTTTACTCCTCCACGAAAAATTCAGGAAGCTTTAAACCCAATCAGAGGAGAGGAAATACCAGGATTATCGCGGTCAGAAATATCTAATGCGGAATATGTAGGTTTTCAAACAGCACCAGAAAAGTTTTCCCTAGAACGTTTACAAGAGATTCAGAAATTTGCTCAAGAACAAAATTTAGATCTGTATATTGAACGGTTACCTGATGGCTTTGTGATGTACCAAGGTTTTCCTCCAGGATCTTATTATGCCAAATCTCCAACTGCACTTTTTGAAATTGTCGGCTCTGGCTTTACCCTTAAATCTGGAAAATTGTACTTCGAAAACTTCTCCAAAGGGAGTGTGGAGAGCATTGTTGAAACTCTTACGGTACGAACAAATTCAGGAGGAGCTGGTAGCCCACCAATTCCTCCAGGAAGACAAGATTTGCTTTCGGATTTCCCGGACAAAGGTCGTGGTTTTAATGCTTATATTAACTTGGAAGATAAGGGGAATATTCGTGTGATACCGTCAACTAGGCGAACTTATAGTACCCAAAGGCAGCCTACTCTCAAAGAAAGACTTAGGACAAATCCGTTTTTTACCAGCCGTCGTCGAAATATTCCAAATTGGTCACAAGCAGAAATTAAGAAAACTAATAGAGAGAAAAATCCTTCCGTTTCACCAACAGGAATTTATGAAATGAGCTATGAAGTTGAAATTCCTATTCAAAACAATCCGATTGATTTATTGTTCAAATTATTTTCTGCTAAACGTTGGACTGAAAGAGAAATTCGCACTGGAGAGACCTTGATTCAAGATACTTTCACTGATTCTTTCGCAAAGGATGCAACCTTAGAAGAAGGCATCTTACAACTAGAACAAGAACTTAAGGATAATTTAAATCCTGACAGTCTTGAATTCTTCTATAAAAACAGTATTGGCGACATTGAGATTATTCGTCGGAGAAATGATCATAATGATGAGCACAAATCCAGCTGATTTAGTAACCCCAACTAGCCCAGAGGATTGTGGTTTAGCGATCGCAATTCCTCTCACAGAAGAAGAGGTTAGACAAGATTATGAAGAAAATATGAAACATGATTATGTTCGTCAACAAATTAAAAAATTTAAAAATCCTCAGAATATTTGGGAAGAAATAATCAAACCGATTTCTAAAGTCTGCTCAGAACTTGTACCTGTAGCAGAAGATCTAGGAATTGATGTTCGAACATCAGCAACGTTAAAGGATCTTAAAGATTTATTTGAGACTAGATCTGTTGTAACCATTGTTGCTCATTGGCGCGGATCAATTATTCGGCCTGATGATTTACTCGTACCCTCATCAATTTTTGTGAATAAAATTCTTGAAGAAAGCAACCCTATTGCTTCTGCTCTACGCTCATCTATAAATAATTCCGACTTAATAAGCATTCAATCCAATTCTGCATCAGGAGAATCAGTTGAAAAACTTGTCAAGTTGCTTAATAAGGTTATTAAATTACCTTCTCCATTAATAGATTTTTCTACTGATCCAATGTTGAAGAATCAATTGTTGAACGTTGTATTAGATGATGTTAGCTTGGCGGCTATGAACCGTGATGTGCTTGATAGATGGGCAAGTGAAGAATTACGACCAGGTAATAGATTGGAACTTCGAGACGGCTTACATTCCTATCATGAAGTAGCGTCAATTATTCCAGGGAAATCAAAAGGAATTATTGATTTTGCTCTCTGTAATTCCATAGTTTTGGGAAATTTATTAAGGAAAATAAATCCTAACTGGCGAGTTATTATGAATTCTCGTGAAGTTGACCCAATACCTCGACTACTGCTCTTGAAGCTACTTTATGAACAGTTATTAAGAGAAGAGTATAATTATGCGAAACTCTTATCGAAAATTCATAAAAAACTGCTGGAAAATTCACTCAGTCAATAATAACGAATGAAAAAATATGATAACTGTCAAGCAAATTCTTAAAGAGTTTTATGTACTTCCTGTTCCTCCTGGTGTTTTAGGTGATATAGAAGAAGATGAAGTTGATATAGATAACCTAATTAGACAACTAGATGAGCTTAAACAAGATTTAAATCGTCGCTCTTGGATTAATCTAGGGCTAATGCTTGTCATATTCCTAATTTGTATCGGGGTTACATTAATATATTTTAAGAGCCCTGAAACAATTGCTAGTCTCTTTTCTGCCTGTGGCATTGGTTTAGGTTGGACTTTGATTCAAATAAATAAATGGGTGAAGGAAATAGCCCGAATCAACCTTATTATTGTATTATGTACTTCTCTTAATCCAGATGATATAAACCAAATTATAAAATCTCTTATTCAGTCAGAATGGTAGAGAAAACAAAAGTCTAATTCGCATCTATATTGTTAAGTCTTAGTAAATGTATGAGATTAGATTTGTGGAAAAGCTCTATACAAAATAAATACTCTCAGCTGCTAGTTACTATCATTGTTCTCTTTTTAATAGCTCCTATTTTTAGTGGGACAACAGGACAAATTGTGATTTCCGCTGTGTTTACTTCCACCATTATTGCCATTATTAGAACTTTTAATCTCAAAAAAAGAGAGTTCTTGCTCCTGTTAACCTTAGCAGGAGTCTCTTTTAGTTTTGATATTTACAATGCTTTACGAGTCAACATTGTGAGAAATCAAGCTTTTGTCATAGCAGTAGAAACAATTTATAGCATATTTATCCTAACGGCATTGGTCACCATCAATCGCAAAATATTTTCGGAAAAAAAAGTTAGTGGAGACACAATCAAAGGGGGCATTGCCGTATTTTTTCTGATTGGTATTTTTTGGGCTTTGCTATATCACATGGTTTATCTTCTCGATCCGCAAGCCTTTGCTCAACCAGCAGGAGTCACAGATTTTTTTGATTCGATGTTTTATTTTAGTTTTACAACTTTAACCACTCTTGGCTATGGTGATATTCTCCCTGTTAGTGAGCTTGCTAGATCTTTAGCTACTTTAGAAGCTATTGCTGGGGTCATGTATCCCGCCGTATATATCGCTAGGGTAGTAGGTCTATACACAGCTCAAGAATTAAGTAATCATGATTAGCTTTTTAGCTAGAGTTAAGTTATCTCATCTACAGTCAAATTTTATGAAAACTATCTTAATCACAATGACATTTCTGTTTACTATGGGCAATAACTCCAGTAATGCCTTACCCCCACCAGAAGATATTCCCGAAGAAATTCTGCGTAACGAAATCATTCTCGAAGGGCGATCGCCTATAGATGGGAAAGCATTAAATCCTGCTGAATATGCCGAACTGCAAATTCAACTACAAGAAAGTAACTTTGCCCAACAGCTCAATCCCGATATTCAAGAAATAATATTTTTGCTCCAAGCACGCAAATTCATTAAAACTTTTACCGGCATCACCATAAATCCCCAGTTTTAAATTCACAAACTATAGTGATAT
Source organism: Cyanobacteria bacterium P01_F01_bin.143 (assembly GCA_039190385.1). GTDB lineage: Bacteria > Cyanobacteriota > Cyanobacteriia > Cyanobacteriales > Xenococcaceae > Xenococcus. Next base: position 8,606 of record JBCCYD010000107.1, read on the forward strand.
CTGCCTTGACTATCATTTTCTGGCTGAAAAAAACATAAAAATTTTATATCGAACCCAAAAATGGTTACAGTGTTTATAAAATTATGTCTTAATCTTAAGAAAATAATAAGCTGCCTGATAATAAACACTTTAATACTGGTGATTGAATGTCCTCAACCCTTGCTCCTGAACAAGTTAATCAAATAGTCAACAATCTCCACCAAAATCCATTCGAGATTCTTGGCGCTCATCCCCTTGAACAAAACGGTAAAGTTAAAAGTTGGGTTGTTCGTGCTTATCTACCCAAGGCTAATTCCGCTTGGGTAGTTTGTCCAGAAGAAAGAACTGAGTATCCCATGCATATTGAGCATAACGCTCATTTTTTTGTCTGTACAATTGAGACCAGCCAACTAAGTAACTATCAACTGCGCATTAAAGAAGGCGATCGCGAAAGAGTCATCTATGATCCCTATGCCTTCAACTCACCTCACCTTAGCGATCTTGATATTCATCTGTTTGCCGAAGGAAATCACCATCGTATTTATGAAAAATTGGGCGCCCATCTCACAACCTTAGACGGAGTAAAAGGCGTCTATTTTGCTCTTTGGGCCCCAAATGCTCGCAATGTTTCGATTCTTGGCGACTTTAACAGTTGGGATGGCCGAGAACATCAAATGAGAAAAAGCGGCAATGGGATTTGGGAACTATTTATCCCCGAACTAACTGTGGGCACGGCCTATAAATATGAAATCAAAAACTGGGAAGGACATATCTACGAAAAATCTGACCCCTATGGTTTCCAGCAAGAAGTACGACCTAAAACCGCTTCGATTGTCGCTGATCTCGAAAAATATCAATGGCAAGATAGTGACTGGATGGAACAACGTCGAAATAGTGAGCCCCTAAATCAACCAGTCTCAGTTTACGAAATTCATCTTGGTTCTTGGATGCATGCTTCTTCAGCAGACAAACCCCAACTATTATCGGGCGAAGGAGAACCAGTAGTTGTCTCGGAATGGAATGAAGGTGCTCGTTTTTTAACCTATTATGAATTGGTAGATAGGTTAATTCCCTATGTTAAAGAATTGGGTTATACCCATATTGAAGTCTTACCCATAGCCGAACATCCTTTTGATGGTTCCTGGGGTTATCAGGTGACAGGATATTATGCCCCAACTTCTCGCTATGGGAATCCTGAAGATTTGATGTATTTCATCGATAAATGTCACCAAAATGGCATCGGAGTGATCGTTGACTGGGTACCAGGGCATTTTCCCAAAGATGGTCATGGTCTAGCATTTTTTGATGGCACCCATCTCTATGAACATGCCGATCCGCGTCAGGGAGAACATAAGGAATGGGGTACTCTAGTTTTTAACTATAGTCGCAACGAAGTCAAAAATTTCCTGATTGCCAATGCGCTATTCTGGTTTGACAAATATCATATTGACGGCATTCGCGTTGATGCAGTAGCTTCAATGCTATATCGTAACTATGCCCGTGAAGATGGAGAATGGGTTGCCAATGAATATGGTGGCGCTGAGAATTTAGAAGCTGTGGAGTTTTTGCGCCATGTAAACAGTCTGCTCTTTAGTTATTTTCCTGGAACCCTGTCGATCGCGGAAGAATCTACTGCGTGGCCGATGGTATCATGGCCCACCTATACAGGAGGTTTGGGTTTCAACCTCAAATGGAACATGGGTTGGATGCACGATAATTTAGATTATTTCAGCATGGATGCTTGGTTCCGCCAATTCCATCAAAATAATCTCACTTTTAGTATGTGGTATCACCATAGTGAGAACTATATGCTGGCACTTTCCCATGATGAAATAGTTCATGGGAAAAGCAATATCATTGGTAAAGTTCCTGGCGATGAATGGCAAAAAATGGCGAATATTCGTGCTCTCTTTAGTTACATGTTTGCTCATCCCGGCAAGAAGACCATGTTCATGAGTATGGAATTTGGGCAATGGAATGAGTGGAATGTTTGGACGGATCTCGATTGGGATTTATTACAACATGATCCTCATCAGCAGTTAAAGAAATTTTTTAGCGATTTAAATCGTCTGTATAAAGCTCAACCCGCACTTTATGACCGAGATTTTGAAGAACCTGGATTTGACTGGATTGATTGTAGTGATAACAATCATAGTGTGATCTCTTTCCTCCGTCGGGGTAAAAATCCTAACGAATTTCTCGTCATAGTTTGTAATTTCACGCCTCAACCCCATAGCCACTATCGCATTGGAGTGCCTGAAGCCGGATTCTATAAAGAATTATTCAACAGTGATGCTAGTAAATATGGTGGCAGCAATATGGGTAATATGGGTGGAAAATGGACCGATGAATGGTCTTTCCACAATCTTCCCTATTCTCTAGATCTTTGTTTACCTCCTTTGGCTGTTACGGTTTTCAAAATAGATCGAGCGAAAACTGCTGAAGCTTGGTCTGCATAAGAAAGTTTCAGATTAGTTCTATTTGTGCGATCGCAAATAACGCGATCGCTTTTTACTATAGGAAATTAACAACTAGCAATTAGCCATTAGCAATTAGCCATTAGCAATTAGCCATTAGCCATTAACCATTAGCAACTAGCCATTAGCCATTACTTTCTCAAGATGATGAACCCTCGATCCATCAGGATTTTCCAAGACAAAACCCGCATCCTCAATCATTTGTAAATCCATCTTCGCCGCTTGTCCCGCAGTTGTTAGATAATCACCAATAAAAATAGAATTAGCAGCATAAAGTCCCAACGGTTGCAGCGATCGCAAATGAACTTCCCTTCCCCCAGCAATCCGTATTTCTTGAGAAGGCAAAATAAACCGAAATAGAGCCAAAATACGCAAACATTGACGAGGATTCAAATAATTAACTTTCGCCAAAGCCGTTCCCGGAATCGGAATCAAAAAATTTAGGGGCACACTCGTTACCTTTAATTCCCTCAGAGAATAGGCTAAATCAACGATATCCCCATTCGATTCTCCCATACCCAAGATTCCCCCAGAACAAGTCGTGATTCCTGCGGCTTGGACATTTTTTAGGGTATTAACGCGATCGCCGAAAGTATGAGTACTACAAATATTGCCATGAAAAGCCTCTGAAGTATTGAGATTGTGATTTACCCGATCCACTCCCGCCTCGGCTAAACGATGAGTTTGGGATTCACTCAACAAACCTAAACAAGCACAAATCTTTAAGTTATGTTTCTCTTTGACGGTTTCAACCGCTTCAAGCACTTTGCTAAAAACTCTCTCTGAAGGCGATCGCCCCGAAATCACAAAACAAAAAGTTCCCGCTTTTAGCTCGGCTGCACGATCCGCCGCTTGCAAGATCTGTTTCTGGGCCATGAGAGGGTATTTTTCAATTGCGGCCGAGGAAATTTTCGATTGCGAACAATAGTTACAATCTTCGGGACATAAACCACTTTGGGCATTGAGCAAAAAATGTAACCTGACTCGATTTCCCCAATAATGACGACGTACTTTATATGCTGCTGCCAAAATATCTAATAGGATATCGTCCGATGCTTCGAGGATTGCGATCGCGCTTTGACGGTCTAGTAACTCTCCTGCTAAGGATAGTTCTGCTAGTTGATGGGGATTTAGCAATTGTTCCATTCGACTTGAAATATTGGGGAATGATTCTTTGCTCATTGTTCTACTACAAGTCTATTTTGTCCAGGTTCGAGCAACATTTCATAATCACTTGCAGTTTTTTTGAAATACAATATAGTTACAACATATTTGTGGCGACTCAGCTATAGTGACTGCCATAATTATGTCGGCATAGTTAGGGCATGTTTAAAGTATAAAAATTATAAAAAAGGGACTGTTTAAGTTTATGAAAAGAAAAATATTGGTTATTGAAGACGAAAAAACAACATTAAATAGCATTATAGAATTCCTCTTAAGCGAAGGTTTTGATGCGATGGGAGCAGAAAATGGTAGAGAAGGCATTGAGCTAGCGCAAAAACATATTCCTTCTCTGATTATTTGTGATATCTTGATGCCCGATCTTGATGGTTATGATGTTTTAACCTATTTACAACAAGATCCTAGTACTGCTGCAATTCCTTTTATCTTTCTCACGGCAACTACCGATACTTCGAGTTTCCGTTTGGGAATGGAAATGGGAGCAGATGACTATCTTCGTAAACCTGTTACTAGTGCGGAATTGCGGGCTGCGATCGCGAGTCGTTTAAGAAAACAAGAAGTCACAATCAATAATTACATGAGCGGGGAAACCGATTCTCAAGATGATTTCGAAGATAAAATGGAGCAGTTGCAAAATTATAGCGAAGCTCAGAGTTCTTTGTTTAAGTTTTTATTGCAGGGAATCAAACCATCGATCAACCAGCTCAATCAAGAACTGGAGGAGTTGAAGGATACGACTATCGACAGTCAACAGGAAGAACATCTCAATAATCTTCAAGCAGAATTTACTCGTCTTTTGGCAGTAGTAAATCAAGTTTCCGAGTTACATAATATTCTGACTCCAGAGAATACAACGGTTTTGAGTCAGTTTAGTTTCTTTGAACATGAAGAGTAATCATTAAACATTGACCATTGATCATTAACCATTGAGTATTTAGCATTACTCATTGATCATTTAATATTTAATAATCAATATCTCTTAGCTTTACTCTTCTATAACTTATACATGATAAAAGTAGAGGTTTATATAGAAAATACTTATATAAAAGATTCCGATAGTACATCTGTCATAGATCTCTCTTCGCTAGAGACAATTCCCTGGCAAACTTGGTTTAAACTTTGGCTAGAAGCACTTGAGACAAAGATTTCGGATACCGATGATTATGAACTTAGTTTACGGCTCAATAGCGATCGCCAAATGCAAGAACTAAATTTCCAATATCGGCAGCAAAATAAATCTACAGATGTTCTAGCCTTTGCGGCCTTGGAAACGGAGGTTATACAGCCAGAAAATACGGGAGAGCCTCTATATTTGGGAGATATTATCATTTCTTTGGATACAGCAGCTAATCAGGCAAGCGATCGCGGACATTCTTTGGTAACCGAAGTTGCCTGGCTAGCAAGTCATGGTTTATTACATTTGCTTGGTTGGGATCATCCCGATGAAACAAATTTGCAAAAAATGCTGTCAAAACAAATAACTTTACTTGAACTCGTAGGAATTACTGATCTTTCTTAGTTAATTAGCTGTTTCTGTTGAACATCATTAATTCATATCCTGAGTTAATATATCTAAACAAGAGACAACCCAAATTGAGTTTCTAAAATCAAAAACACTTTTTTAAATATGACAGAATCCACCAATAGCAAGATCAATGCATTATCCTGGCTCGAAGTAGAAGGCTCGAAAGACAACACTGAGCGCCATCAAAGTTTACGCAATCTAGCTTGGAAAGTGGCACCTAATCTCTTTTTGAGTTTCAAATATGCTTGGGCTGGAGTCCGTTATGCTTTTGCTACCCAAAGAAATTTTCGCATTCACACTGTTATTGGGGCTATGGCTATTAGTTTGGGTTTATTTTTGCGTATTAGTGCTGTAGAGATGGCGATCGTTTCTGTGACTTGCGCGATCGTCATGGTTTTAGAATTACTCAATACTGCGATCGAATCCTTGGTCGATTTAACTGTCAAGCAAACCTATCATGAGCTAGCAAAAATTGCTAAAGACTGCGCTGCGGGGGCAGTTTTGATATCCGCGATCGCCGCAGTTTTTGTAGCTGCTTGTATTTTGCTACCGCCTTTGTATCAGTTAGTCATTTCACTATAAAACGCGATAGCTAAATGCGATCGCGCTCAAAAATAGTAGAATTTCTCTATTTGATTTTTCTAATTCTAAAAAGTCCCCATTAAAACCAATCCAGTAAAAGCCGAGATTCCAACTACCAATAAGCCAAAAATTACTGCATAGGGTGCATGATTAGTCTGATCAAGATATTGATTAATTTTTTGATCTCCCTCTTCAGGATGCCAAACCATTCCGCCTCTCATGAGCTTTTCCTCCCAAATAATATTCGTTGGTGTCAATATTTATGTACTGTTCTTCCTTAAGAAACCGTAAATAAATTGTAGATAGGAGGAAGAAAAACCTTACCTTAGAAATGTAAAATACAATATTATTTAAAATTAATTATAAAAAATTGATATATCTTTATTCACCAAATTTACCTATCTTCATAATGAAATTAGAGCCCTCAGTCTTATTGCGTTAGAGACAACGGTTTGGCTCTTTAGGTAAGTAAGTTAACATTTGTGGAAAATAGCCTACTAAATATTACCAATCTAGATTTGATATGACGTCAGTTGCTGAATATTTTACCCAAGCAGAAAAACAAATCGAGCAACAAAAATGGCAAGATGCTAGTGAAAGTTTTCAAAAAATCATTGAATTAGAACCTAATCAGTGGGAAGCCAGTTTCAATTTAGGGCAAGTTTTATGTCAACAGCAAAAATATGAAGAAGCAATAGAAGCTTATAAAAATGCCATTGCTATTAATCACAATTATAGTTGGTCTTATAATAATTTAGGAACAATATTATTACATTTAAAAAAAATAGAAGAAGCCATAGATTGTTTATCTCAAGCTATTAATCTTGACAATAAAAATCCTTGGTTTTATCGTAATTTGGCCCAAGCCTTTGTTAAACAAGGGAATGAGATAAAAGCTCTAAAATGCATAAAAAAAGCTGTGCAAATAAATCCCAACTCTCCAGAATTGCAAGTTGCCTTGGGAAAATCATTAAAAAAACAAAATTTAATTAAAGAAGCTGTCAATTGTTTTTGCCGAGCACTTAGAGTAGATCCTAATTATCTTCCTGCCTATACAGCTTTAAAATTTACCCAACTAGAACCAGCTTGGCTCGATAATGTAATTAATTTTTATCA
>JBCCYD010000108.1:0-15381 GCA_039190385.1 Cyanobacteria bacterium P01_F01_bin.143
GTTTGGCAGGATTGCGGCAGCAAGGACACGCCGGATAGGCCGCGCTCGTAAATCGGTTGCGCCAATTCAAGTAACCGTTTGACCACGGCCCGCATGCCTTCCGTCGCCTGCGGGGCGGCGAGAAAGCATAAATAAACGATTAGATTAAGTCTCGTAGCTCATTTATAAAATTATTAAATTAATAAGAGAGGAATTGTACAGTGGATTTTCTATCTAATTTCTTGACGCTCTTTTTGGGTAAGTTGCAGTCCCCGACACTTGGCTTTTTAATTGGTGGTATGGTTGTGGCAGCTGTCAATAGCCGACTGCAAATTCCCGATGCAATTTATAAATTCATCGTCTTCATGCTGCTATTGAAAGTTGGTCTGAGCGGTGGCATTGCAATCCGTAATGCCACCGCTCAGATGCTATTACCTGCGTTGTTCGCCATGATAGTGGGAATCGCGATCGTGTTCATTGGTCGCTACACCTTAGCCAAGCTATCAGGCATCAAAATTGTTGATGGCATTGCGACCGCAGGCTTGTTTGGTGCGGTGAGTGGTTGTACTCTGGCTGCTGCTTTGACCCTACTAGAAACGGAAAACATCGGATATGAACCCTGGGCTGCGGCACTCTATCCTTTTATGGATATCCCAGCTTTGGTTACCGCGATCGTTTTAGCCAGCGTTTATCTCAGCAAAAAACGTCGTATCCCAGATGAGACTATCAGCAAGGAGCCTGTCACCGCAGGCGAATATCCCACAAGCAGGCGGGAGTATCGCAGTCAGCAGGGTATAACCGCAAGTGGATATCCCAAGCGAAGTAGTGCAGACCAGCGAGTCGAAATATGGCCCATCGTGAAAGAAAGCCTTCAGGGCTCTGCTCTATCAGCACTGCTGCTTGGTCTCGCTTTAGGCATTCTGACCCGGCCGGAAACTGTTTATGAAAGCTTCTTCAATCCTCTCTTCCGTGGTCTACTTTCGATACTAATGTTGGTAATGGGCATGGAAGCCACAGCAAGAATTAGCGAGCTGCGCAAGGTGGGACAATGGTATGCTCTATACGGTTTTTTTGCACCACTGCTACATGGTCTCATTGCCTTTGGCTTCGGCATGATTGCCCATATTGTCACGGGATTCAGCGCTGGCGGAGTTGTGATACTGGCTGTTATTGCTGCTTCTAGTTCAGATATTTCAGGGCCGCCCACGCTGCGAGCAGGTATCCCGTCGGCCAATCCCTCTGCCTATATCGGCTCATCCACAGCTGTTGGTACGCCAGTTGCTCTTGCCATAGGAATACCGCTTTTCATTGGTCTTGCTCAGGCATTTATGGGCGGTTGATTCTAAACAGGTTACAGTCTACCGAGGCTATTTTTTTACACAATTTTATTAAACATATATCAAGAGGTAAAACATATGACCCAGCAAGCTAGCAAGCTCGTTATTGTTACAGAAAAGTTGCTGTTAAAAAAGATTGCCCAGATCATCGAAGACGCTGGAGCTACTGGTTATACAGTAGTACCCGCTGGGGGGAAAGGCAGTCGCAATGTTCCCTCATCGGGACAACCCAGCGTTTCCTCCGACAATTTTTCGAATATAAAGTTCGAGGTGCTCACCCCCAATCGGGAGATGGCAGTAAATATTTCGGATGAAGTTGCAGCACAGTTTTTCGACGATTATTCCGGCATTGCCTATCTTTGTGACGTGATGGAAGTATTACACGCGCATAAATTTTGATTCAAAATTCAGCCGATCAAACCAAAAAAGCTGAGTTCTATGCCTTGGCTTTTTTGTGGCCGTGTCTCTTAAAAGCAATAGGAAGTTGATTCTACTTAGATTTTCATCATGTTCTCAAAAACTTTAAGTTGGGAAAAATAAAGTAACAACGATCGCGTAAGCTACTTTATGTTCATTAACAATCTGGGAATCAACAGCAACAGTAATTGTTCTCATTCACTAGGATTGGCCTTTAGTTGCTTACTAAGTCTTGTTGTCATCTCACCAGCAAATGCCCAAATAACACCTGATAATAGCTTAGGTATTGAAAGTTCGATTGTGACACCTCAAGATGCTATTTCAGATTTAATTGAAGGCGGTGCGATTCGAGACAATAATTTATTTCATAGTTTCTCCGAATTTAATGTTAATGATGGAGCCAGAGTTGATTTTGTCAGTCCCGATGGCATTACTAATATTTTGACTCGCGTTACTGGTAATAATCTTTCTGAGATTTTTGGCACTTTAGGCGTAGATGGCGGGGCGAATTTATTTTTACTGAATCCCAATGGTATTATCTTTGGCGAAAATGCCAGTTTAGATATTAGTGGCTCATTCTTAGCCACAACTGCCGAGAGTTATATATTTAATAACGGTTTTGCCTATAGCTCCTCGAATCCAGAAGTTCCACCATTACTTACAATTAATATTCCTGTTGGTTTGCAATTTGGCGATCGCGCAGAATCTATAGTAAACCAATCATTGTACTCTAATGATTTTGATGAATCTGTCGGTTTAGAAGTAGCATCAGCACAAAATATAACTTTCCTTGGTGGAGATATTTTATTTGAAGGAGGAATGCTTACCGCACCCAATGGCTTGATTGAAATTGGCAGTGTGGCACCTAATAGTTTGGTAGAAATTATTCCCACAGAAAATAGTTGGACTTTAGATTATACGAGCGTAAATAATTTTCAAGATATTGAACTAACTCAAGCTGCGAGCATTAATAGTAGTGGCGATGGTGCCGGGCAGATAAATATTCAGGGTAATAATCTGAATGTTCTCGAAAGTTCCGCGATCGCAGCCAGTAATTTTGGCGAACAAGACGGCGGTAGTTTAACCATTAATGCCCCAGAATCGGTCATAGTTGCTGGCAATTCTAGTCATATTACTACAGACCTTTATGATGTCGGCCAAGGAGCAAATCTGACAATCAACACCAAAACATTGCAAGTAAGGAATGAAGCCTATATTTCGGCTGATATTTATGGAGCTGGAGATGGCGGAGATTTAATTATTAAGGCCAGTGATTCTGTTAACGTCATAGGTCTTGAAGATGGAGAGAATACCTTTATTTCTACAGACGTTCTTGGTAGTGGTAATGCCGGAGATTTAACCATTGAAACCACGAATTTAACGGTAAAAGAACCAGCTTATATTTCTTCCGATATTCTTATCTATGGTGATGTTTTAGATCTCGGAGATGGCGGAGATGTCACGATTAAAGCATTAGATTCTATAGAGCTAGATGGTTATTATAGTTTGCTATCTGCTAGTTCCCTTCTTTTTACTGATATCCCGTTAGAAGAACTTAACCTTAAACCTAATAGTGCCAATGGCGGTAATTTAGATATTGAAGCAGATACTTTGCTGGTAACTAATAGTGCCGCTATCTTCGTAGATACTAAGGCTATTGGTGATGGGGGTAATTTAGAAATCAATGTTCGACAATTAACACTGAAAGATGGTGCATCCCAAATTGCTGCGGCTACTTGGGGTAGCGGAAATGCAGGAGATCTGATTATTCGGGCTTCTGAGTCAATAGAGATCAGTGGCACAGGTTTAGGCGAGGATTCAGCCCAGGATGGAGTAGAAGATATTTTCTCTAGTGGTTTATTTGCCAGTGTGGAACCTGGCTCAACAGGTAATGGGGGAAATTTAGTTATTGAAACCGGAGATCTAAGTGTTTCTGATGGAGGTAAAATTGTTGTCAATACTCTTGGGGAGAGAGATGCTGGTAATATTTTAATTAGAGCGAATAATATAGAAGTAAAAGATACTGTCGTCGATCTTACTGATACACGCAGCGGTATCAATAGTACCGTAGAACCTCAAGGAATTGGCAATGGTGGGAGAGTTGAGATCATTACGAATAATTTAAGTTTGATTGATGGCGGTTCGATCGCGGCTGATTCTTGGGGTGAAGGGAATGCCGGAACAATTGATATTCAAGCTCAAAATATCGAGGTTTCTGGGTTTTCCTCTGGAGAAACAGTTTTGGGCATTGAGCAAGAATCATTACCCTCAAGTATCTCGACTTTTTCCTCGGGAGATTTTGATGCTGGTTCGATAAATATTAAGACTAATATTTTGGAGATTGATAACCAAGGAGAAATTTCTGTGAGTAATACAGGTCAGGGAAATTCCGGAACTCTCAATATTACGGCTCAAGATTTGTCAATAAGTAATTCGGGTGCCCTCAGAGCTGAGGTCAATGGTGGTGAGCAAGGAGATATTAATTTAACGACGAATAATATTTTATTGCGCAATAGTAGTATTTCGGCTGAAGCAACAGGAGTTTCTACGGGGGGAAATATTATTATCAATAATTCTGATATTTTGACAGTTTCAGACAATAGTAGAATTCTTGCCAATGCAATTCAAGGCGATGGCGGAAATATTGCGATGACAACTCAAGGATATTTTGTAGCTCCTAATAGCTTAGTCAGTGCTAGTTCTAAGTTTGGGTTGGATGGGGAGATTAATATTGATCATTTGAATAGCGATCGCTTTTTCGAATTAAGTCCCTTGCCAGATAATCTCATTGATCGGACAAAAGAAATTATTGCTAGTTGTGATGTTGGGGATAATAAGTTCGCGATCGCGGGTCAGGGTGGCCTCCCGGAAAACCCCAGACAATATCTTCGCGGTCAAACTGTTTGGCAAGATTTACGTCTGTTAAGTAACAATTCAAATCAATTCATAGATAATTCGTCTATCTCGAAATACCCACAAAGCTCAACAATTATTGAAGCTACAACCTGGGTCATTAATCAACAAGGCAATATCGAATTACTAGCAAATTCTCTCATTAGTAAGCTTCCTGATTTTTCTCGAAATAATTATAGATGTCTGCATTAATTGAAGGTGGCGTAATTCGCGATAAACGAATTACTTCCTGTTTTTTCCGAATTTAATGTCAATTTTGGGAACTCTTGTAATGAATAAACTTACCAAGTAACTAACATTTGAGCTCAGCAGTTTCTTCTCTTTTGAGCAGAAAATCTATGTTAAATCAGCAATATTTACGGAGAAAGTTCCCATTTTTCGCCCGCTATCTGTATCTGAGTTTGCTACCTACAAGTACAATCATCTTATTTTTTGTAGGGATCGAGCCTACTCTAGCAATTAACCCTGCGCAAACTATAGTGCAAACGGCTAACCTTGATTTAGTAGCTAGGGGCAAGAATGCCTATCAAGCAGGACGATACACAGAAGCACAACAGATTTGGCAACAGGTTTATCAAGGTAGTAGCGATCGCCTCATGCAAGCCCAAATAGCTCACTATCTCGCTTTAACTAGCCACAAACTTGGAGAATTTGAGCAAGCACAGCAGTATTTAGATCGTGGTTTAAAACTACTCTCTAGCGAAGGCCAACAAAAGAACAATCTGCAAATTCACGCACAACTCCTCAATACTCAAGGTAGATTGCAGTTGAGTATGGGTGATGCTGAAGCAGCACTCATAAGTTGGCAAGAGACAGCAAAAATCTATCGAGAAGTAAAAGATGATATAGGAGTATTGGGCGCCCAGATTAATCAAGCTCAAGCCTGGCAAAGTTTGGGTTTGTACCGTCGTGCCCAAAAGTCTTTACTACAAATAGCTCAAAAATTAGAAGCTCAAAACAATCCTAATTTACAAATTGCTGGCTGGCGCAATCTAGCTCTTGCTTTACAGGTTACAGGAGATTTAGAGCGAGCCGAAGAGACATTAAAAGCTAGTCTAGCGTTATCGCAAGAGTTAAATTTACCAGAAGAAAGCAGCCTCACTCTACTTAATTTGGGTAATGTTGCTCTAGTAAAAGGCGATCGCAAATTGGCAAAAGAATACTATCAACAGGTAGTAAATCTAACTTCTCAACCTCTGTTGCAAATAGAAACAAAACTAAAATTGTTAAATATAGCTGTTGCTGAAAATAGAGAAACAAAAGCCCATAATTTAGTTAAAGCGATCGCATCTAATCTTAGTCAAATCGATAAATCTCCCAGTCGCAAGTTAGTTTATTCAGAAGTTAACCTAGCAGAAAATTTACTTGAATTAAACGAAAAATTCCCGAATGAGCAATATATAGTACAAACCAAACAATTATTAGAAACGGCGACCAATCAAGCCCGTAAGCTGCAAGATTTACAAGCCGAATCATACAGTTTGGGAATGTTAGGATATCTTTACAAAGTAAAAGAGCAATTTGATTTAAGCAGACAATACACAGAGCGAGCAATACAATTAGCACACAGCATTCACAATGACGATCTGATCTATCAGTGGCAATGGCAGCTAGGAAGAATATTATCCGCTCAAGGCAATAGCCAAAAAGCGATCGCATCTTATACCGTTGCAGTAGAAGCACTAGAGTCTTTGCGTAGCGATCTGTTAGTCACTAATCGTGAGCTTAAATTTTCCTTCCGTGAAAGTATCGAGCCTGTATATCGAGAATTAGTCAGTTTGTTACTTATGCCAAAAGACGATCTCCCAGTTAGTCAAGCCAATCTGTTAAAAGCCAGAAACACCATCGAATCTCTGCAACTGGCCGAGCTTAATAACTTTTTCCGTGAAGTCTGTATCGATGCTACTCCCACGGCGATTGACGAAATCGATCAAACTGCTGCGGTCATTTATCCGATTATACTTAGCGATAGCTTAGAGATCATAGTCAGTCTACCTGACAAATCGCTCCGTCATTATTCTCAGCCAATTTCTCGAACCAAGCTAGAATCTACGATCTCGGAATTGCGCCATACTCTGCCAATTAGATCTAGGCGTACTTTTCTGCAACCAGCACAGCAATTATACAGTTGGTTAATGAGTCCGATAATGGCAGACTTACAAGCAAATCAGATCGAGACTTTAGTCTTTGTCCCCGACGGGGCTTTGCGAAATATACCGACAGGAGTATTATATGACGGCGAACAGTATTTAATTCAGCAGTATAATTTAGCCCTCACGCCAGGATTACAACTGCTTAATCCGCTTCCTATCGAAGAAGTGGAATTAAAGACTTTGGTAGCGGGAATTACCCAAAAAAGAAGGGGCTTTTCTGCTTTAGATTATGTCAACCAAGAGTTAATCGATATCAAAAGTAAGACTAATGGTTTGGTATTACAAGACGACAAATTTACTCATAACAACCTCAAGGAAAAAGTTAAAACAGAAAAATATCCCATCGTTCATATTGCAACCCACGGACAATTTAGCTCCAATTTAGAAGATACATTTCTCCTGGCTTGGGACGATAACATTGATATTCAAGATTTAGAAAATCTCCTAAAAAGTAATAATTACAACCAGCAAAGCGCGATCGAGTTATTAATCCTCAGTGCTTGCGAAACCGCAGCAGGAGACGATCGCGCTGCCTTGGGTTTGGCTGGTATGGCAGTCAGAGCCGGAGCGAGAACCACTTTAGCTACTCTATGGTCTGTAAGCGATCGCTCAACCACCACAGCCATGAATTATTTTTACCAAGGAATTACTCAGCCCCAAACTAGGCTCAGTAAAGCAGAAGCTCTGCGACAAGCTCAGTTGGAGTTACTCAATAGTCCTGAGTTTAGCCATCCCTATTACTGGGCTCCTTTTGTCATAGTAGGCAATTGGCTTTGAACATTGAACATTGAACATTGACCATTGACCATTGAACATTAAACATTGAACATTAAACATTAAACATTGAACATTAAACATTAAATATTGAACATTTATGTCATTATTTTTTACTAAGAATAAATATTTTTCTGTTTATTTACTTTTTCTTTTTAGCGCTGCTAGCTTAGGTTTTTCTGCGGAAAATGCTTCGGCGCAGATTATTCCCGATAGTACTTTACCCAATAATACAGAAGTTTTAGATAACAATAATCTCATCGAAATTGTAGGCGGAACAACAGAAGGAAACAATCTGTTTCATAGTTTCGAGCAGTTTTCTCTAGAGCAGGGCAATACAGTATTTTTTAATAACGCTGAGAGTATTAATAATATTTTCAGTAGGGTAACAGGAAGTTCTATCTCTAATATCGATGGCTTGATTAAGGCAAATGGTACTGCGGATTTATTTTTAATCAATCCCAACGGTATTATCTTTGGCGAAAATGCCACATTAGATATAGGTGGTTCGTTTATTGGTAGCACCGCAGATAGCGTTCTGTTTCAAGATGGCAGTCAATTTAGTGCTATCGATCCGGGAGCAACACCATTACTAACAGTTAACATCCCCGTAGGATTACAGTTTGGTAGCGAGCCTGGAGATATTGCAGTTAAAGGTAGGGGTCATAATATTTCTTTTGATTTTGATTTTTTTATACTCGATCGCAGCTCAAGAAACCTCGGTTTAGCGGTAAAAGAAGGTAATACCATTGGTTTAATTGGCAATAATATCTTATTCGATGGTGGAAATTTAACCGCAGAAGCGGGCAATATCGAACTAGGAAGTGCAACTGCAACAGAAACAGTTGAACTCGTATCTAATGAACTGGGTTGGACTTTTAATTACAATGGGTTGGGAAATGGGAATATCGATCTTGTTAATGACACTTCGATTGATGTCAGCGGAGATGGTAGCGGAAATATCCAAATTCAAGGGCATCAAGTTAATCTCATAGATGGTTCGGTAATCTTCGCCAAAACCGAAGGAGACAACCCAGGAGGATTAACCAAAATTAAAGCTGATCAAGTTAGCATTTTTGGTTCAAACACCAATGATTCTATCTCTAGTTCAATTCAAACTGATGTGAGTTCTCAGGCAATAGGAAATGGAGGAAAAATTATTGTTGAGACCAATAGTTTATTAATTACTGATGAGGAAGACTTAAGCCCCTCTAATCAAATATTAGACATAAGCGAACAACTATTAGAAGTAACCGAATCAGAAGGAATTATTTCTAACAACTATGGCAGTGGTAATGGCGGTGATATAACAATTTTTACCAAACAGCTAATCAATAATGGCGGAGGTATTGGTTCTGTTACTTATAGATCAGGAAAAGGAGGTGATATAGAAATTGTTACCGAACAGTTAGCAATAGGTCATGGTGGACGGATTGGAACTGCTGTAGTGGGTTCTGGACAGGGTGGAGAAGCCTTTATTTCTGCTAAACAACTAACAATTAGTAGATCTGGACAAATTTTAGCTATTACCCTAGGCTCTGGAGATGGAGGCCACATAAATCTTTTTACCGAATATTTAGAGGTGCGTAATGGCGCACAAATTTCCAGCGCAACTCTGGGTTTATTTTCCGACAATATTTTTACTACTGGTAATGGTGGATCGGTGAATATTGAAGCAAGTAATATTAAGCTTGATGGTTTTATTGAAAGTAAAACAGATAATGGTGTTAGAGAAATTGAGGCTAGTGGAATTCTTGCTAATGCTTTTTTGAGTAGTGGAGCTGGGGGCAATATCGATATCAAAAGCGATCGCCTAACGATCACAAATGGTGCAACTATCAATGCTAGTAACTTTCCCACTCGTGGAGAATCGGCCCCTGGAACGGGACCAACAGGCACCATTAATATTAAAACTAATTACTTAGAATTAGATAATGATACTTCGAATTTTGCTAGTAGTATTACTACTGCCAGCCATAAATTAGCGGGAGAAGGTATTACTTTAAATGTTACAGAAGATATTGTAATTAAGGGTAATAGCGAGATTACTGCCGAAACTGAAGGTGATGAGAAGGGAGGCAGTATTATCATTAAGGCGAATAATGTAGATTTGCTTGATGAAGCTAGACTGACAGTTAACAGTTCAGGTTTAGGAGATGCAGGTCATCTGATTCTGGTTGCCAGCGATCGCATAAATTTAAATCAAGGTAAGATTACAGCGAACTCCGAACAATCTGGTGGCGGAAAAATTACCATAGATACAAATTTCCTCGACTTCCGAAACGAAAGTGAAATTAGCACTAGCGTTTTAAAAGGTAGTGGCGGCGGTGGTAATATCAATATCGATAGTAATATTCTTTTGGGTCGAGATGGTAGCCAAATTATTACTAATGCTGACGAAGGAATGGGAGGCAATATCAATATCGATACAGAGATATTTGTGCTTTCTTTTGATAGTGAAGTTGATGCTAGTTCGCGATTTGGAATAGACGGCAATATAAATATTAATAGTTTGGATACTAGCCACCAAATTAGCGTTGTCAAATTACCAGAAAATTTAATTGATTCAACTGCTTTAGTTGCAGCAGAATGTTCTGTGGAAAATATAGATAGTTTGATTACAACTGGCAAAGGGGGTTTAGCAGAAAATCCCCGTCAAAATCTTCGTAGCGAATCGGTTTGGGAAGATTTACGCAATTTTGCTTCACCATCTCCCGCAACTAGTTCTCAAGAAATTGTCGAGGCCAAAGCTTGGACTATTAACCAGAATGGAAATATAGAATTGCTTAGCTATATTCCTGCTGAAGAGAAAAAAGATTATCAAGCGATGTTTAACCAGTGTAAACATTAAGAGGGTATGGGCAATCAGATTTAGATCTTTTAGGTTTCAGTTGGGCAAGATAAAGTAATAACGATCGCGTAAGCTACTTTATGTTCATTAACAATCTGGGAATCAACAGCAACAGTAATTGTTCTCATTCACTAGGATTGGCCTTTAGTTGTTTACTAAGTTTTGTTGTCATCTCACCAACACAAGCTCAGATCATCCCTGATAATACCTTAGGAGCTGAAGGTTCTATTGTTGTCCCTCAAGATGCATTCTGGGATTTAATTGAAGGCGGAGCAATTCGAGACAATAATTTATTTCATAGTTTCTCCGAATTTAATGTCAATGATGGTGCTAGGGTTGACTTTGCTAATCCCGAAGGTATTGCCAATATTTTGACTCGCGTTACAGGTAATAATATTTCTGAGATTTTTGGGACTTTAGGCGTAAATGGCGGAGCGAATTTATTTTTGCTTAATCCCAATGGTATTATCTTTGGCGAAAATGCCAGTTTAGATGTTAGTGGTTCGTTTTTGGCGACAACTGCTGATAGTTATATTTTTAATAACGGGTTTGCCTATAGCGCATCGAATCCAGAAGTGCCACCATTACTCACAATTAATATTCCCATTGGCTTACAGTTTGGCGATCGCGCAGAAGCGATCGTCAATAGAGCATCCGACCCTAATGATTTTGACGGAGAGTTTATCGAAGATCCTAACTTTGACCCCGAGTACTTCGATGAAGAATATATAGAAGATCCTAACTTTGACCCCGAGTATTTCGATGAGGAATATGTAGAAGATCCTAATTTTGACCCCGAGTACTTCGATGAAGAATATATAGAAGATCCTAATTTTGACCCTGAGTACTTCGATGAAGAATATATAGAAGATCCTAATTTTGATCCTGAGTACTTCGATGAAGAATATGTAGAAGATCCTAATTTTGAACCCGAGTATTTCGATGAGGAATTCGTAGAAGACCCAACATTTGAACCTTTTTACGAAGCTGTTGGGCTAGAAGTATCTCCAACACAAAATCTAACTTTGATTGGGGGGAATATTTTATTTGAGGGAGGAATTGCTACTGCGCCCAATGGTTCTATTGAAATTGGCAGCGTAGCACCGAATAGTTTAGTCAAGATTATTACAACAGAAAATCATTGGACATTAGACTATACGGGAGTAGAGAGTTTTCAAGATATTAATTTAACTAATGCTGCCAGAATTGATAGTAGTGGTGATGGTGGAGGAAATATTCAACTACAAAGTCGGCAAATTAATCTTCAAGACGGTTCAATTATCTCTGCTGATAGTTATGGAGAAGATAATGCGGGAATTCTCCGAATTAATGCCACGGAAAAGTTAGATATTTTCGGGACGAATGAGGGTGATAGTGAAGAATACATTCCCCTGAGCACTATATCTGCGGATGCTTTTAGTAGTGGTCAAGGTAATGATATTGAGATTCACACTCAACAGTTATTAGTTAGAGACGGCGGAATTATTAGAGCAGAAGTTTTTGAGCAAGGAAACGGCGGCAATATTTCCATTCAAGCCAAAAATATAGCTGTGACAACTGCAACTTATCCTTTTAGTACTATTTCTACCCAAGTCAACTATGAAAGTACAGGTCAAGGCGGTAATTTAACAATTGAAGCTGATGATGTTTTAGTTCGGAATTCAATCATGATTGTCGACAGTTCTGGTGTAGGTGATGCAGGCGATATTGACTTTAATATTAATAGTTTAAGAGCTTTAGAAGGTTCACAAATTGGCACAGGAACTTTTGAAGATGGTCAAGGAGGAAATATTTCTATTCAAGCCAAAGATATAAAAATAGATGGCGTTGATTTTGATGGAGCTCCTAGTGGTTTGTTCTCAGTATCAGCCGGAAATGGCGACGGTGGCGATATTACTATTAATGCTCAACAATTAATAGTTAGTAATAATGCTGGGATCGATGCCTCTAATGTTTATGGGACAGGAAATTCTGGTGATATAGAAATTAACGTTGGGCAATTAATACTCAAAGATGGTGCATCACAAATTGCGACGGTAACTGCGGGGGAAGGAGATGGGGGAAATTTAATTATTCGCGCTTCTGAGTCGATAGAGATCAGCGGAACAGGGCTGCTTCCTACTTTTGATGATGAAGGAAATGAAACAGGGGCAGATATTTTTGCTAGTGGTTTATTTGCTACTGTCGAACCTGGTGGTATAGGGAAAGGGGGTAACTTAATTATAGAAACAGGGGATATGAGTATTTCCGATGGAGCGGAAATGTTTACTAATACCTCTGGGGAAGGCAATGCGGGAAATATTTCGATTCGTGCGAATAATTTAGAAGTTAGGGGAACTGTTACTAATCTTATCGGTACACGCAGTGGGATTACTACTGCCGTAGAACCTCAAGGTATTGGGGATGGTGGCAATCTTGAGATTATTGCCAATAATTTAAGTCTGATTGATGGGGGGTCGATCGCGGCTGATTCTTTGGGTAAAGGGAATGCGGGAAATCTCAATATTCAAGCACAAAATATCAATATTTCTGGGGTTTCGTCCGATGAACCAGTTTGGGGTATCGAACAAGAATCATTACCTTCAAGTATCTCGGCATTTTCTGCGGGAGATTTTGCTGCTGGTTTAATAGATATTGAGAGTAATACCCTTAATCTGAGTAATCAAGGAACTATTTCTGTTAGTAATTTAGGTGATGGTAAATCCGGCAACTTGAATATTACTTCTAATGAAATTAATCTCGATAATTTTGCCACAATTGAGGCCAAAGTTAATACAGGAAGTCAAGGGAATATTAATTTAACTACAGATAATATATTGTTAAACAACAATAGTGAAATTACGGCTTTAGCGACCGGAACAGCTACGGGAGGAAATATTCGGATTAATAATACTGAGAATATTCTTTTGTCAGAAAATAGCCAAATTATTGCTGATGCGATCGCAGGTAATGGGGGAAATATTGATATCACTACTCAAGGTTTGTTTGTTTCTGCCGATAGTTTAATTACTGCTAGTTCAATGTTTGGTTTGGATGGCAATATTAATATTGATTATTTGAATGAGAATCGACTTATAGAATTAAATCAGTTGCCAGATAACTTTATTGACGAGACCAAAGAAATTATCGCTAGTTGTAATGTAGGCGATAATAAATTCGCGATCGCAGGTCAGGGCGGTTTCCCAGAAAACCCAGGACAATATCTCAGAGGTCAAACTATTTGGCAAGATTTACGCCTGTTGAGTAACAACTCAAATAAATTAACAACTAATTTAGCACAGTCTAAATATTTGCCAAGACCAAGAATTATTGAAGCGCAAACTTGGAAAATCAACCAACAAGGCAATGTTGAGCTACTTGCTAATATTCCCAGCGATCGCTTTAATTTATCTCAAAATAACAACAAATGTTGGTATTAAAGACTTCTAAAAAAACTAAGATTGATACGCGAGACCTTCGGTAGTCGCACTCCGCGATCGCAACTATTTACTACGAAAAGGAAGCAAGATGGTTAACTGAAAATCATAACTATGAAATTGCCTAATTCAGAAAAAGAGTAAAAAATGAAATTACTTGATGTTGTAGCCTTATTGGAAGATCTACCAGAAATAAGTTTATATCGTGGTCAAGTAGGAACTATTGTCGAAGTATATGAACCTGGTATTTTTGAAGTTGAATTTAGCGATAATAATGGTCGTGCTTATGCAATTACAACATTAAAGGAAAAGCAATTAATAAAAAAATATTGATTACAAGTTTTTCTTAATCGTTTTGCCCTTAAAAAACTAAATGAATTAGATAAAACTGTCTACGTTTACACCTATAAATTCACTTCGCCTCCCGAACCAGGAAAAGAGTGGAACATCCCGAAGCAGCAGAAATTGTTATTGGGTTTGATGCAGGAAAAAATAGCAGTATGTATTACGGAACAAGGTCTTATTCAAACAGATGAATTTGAAGATGCTATTGGGGAATTAGAACAGGCTCAAATAGCGGTTGATCTTTTGGGAGTAAGAATTCAAATCCTTTATTACCTGACATATATTTTGTTCTCCAGAAAAATATTTAAGTATTTTATTAATTTACTTGTGTTGTATCTTTCTCCAAATTATCCATCCCATCTTTAATCCATTGACGTAACAACTTAAGTCTTTTCTGTTGCGGTAAAGACATAACTGCATGATAAAGATCTTGGTCTATTCGTAGTTGAAGCGGTTTTTTACTGAGTGCTTTTTCTCCATCAGGTTTAAAAGGAGTTAGATTTTCTGTATTGTATTTTCTCTCAGCCATTATTTAATCTGTTTGAAAACTAATGCTTACTATATCTTTCTAGAGAGATTTTTGAGTCTGATCTGACATTGTTTTAGCAAGTAAATTGCGAATAAAATTCCCTTTGTTAGTTCCTTGCTTTTTCGCTTCCTCGCTAATCCAATTTTCCAGACTTTCTGGTAGCCGAACTCCAATTGGTTTTCCTAACGGCTCATCATTCGGAGAAGTGAATTTGCCTTGATATCTGGGTGCTTTTGATACTCGTTCAAATCCTTTATTACCTGACATATACTTTGTTATTTATCGCAATACTCAACTCTTATTGATATTGTATCTACTAATTAATATCTAAAAATAAAATATTAATAGTCATTGATATTTTCACGTTAACACGGTAGTATAAGAAAATGAATAAGCTCAAGCGATCCAGTTCCGACCAAAGAATTAGCGATTGCCTGAACTTGCCTAGGAATAAGGCTTATATTCATTTACTAACTCACTAGTCTTAATTAATTTAGGAGTTTATGAGTTAATAACTCTACTAATAGTCTATGCCTTACCCATAACTATGGAAAAGATTGCCATGACTGTACTCTAATCATCAAAGAGCTAGAGAAATTAAAGAAATGCAATCCTGGGCAAAAGAAGAACTTAAAAACGCTAATCTACCAGATAAAAGATTAAATAA
>JBCCYD010000109.1:0-15318 GCA_039190385.1 Cyanobacteria bacterium P01_F01_bin.143
AGAACAAGCAGGGATTACTTGGTCAGAAGCTAGAGGATTTGATGCTTTTAGTGTTAATTGGCTAGATTATAATGGTGATGGTTTAGAAGATTTATTTGTTAGTGGACATGGCTATTTTGTGCCAACAAGCACCAATCCTGATGGTAAACGCCCCAGTCTGTATTTAAATAATGGTGATGGTAGTTTCACTAATATATTTGAAGATTTTGAAATCAAAAAAAATAGTGATTTACATGGTACGAACTGGCACGATATTGACAACGATGGAGAGCTCGATCTTTTCATTGTGGGTGGAGGAAATTTAGGCGGCAACGATGTAGATTCTAATCTTTTATACATTAATGATAATGGTGTTTTAAGAGAAGATGCAGGCCCCAGAGATCTCCGTTTTAAAATTGGTCGGGGAAGAGCTGCCCTTTGGTTTGATAGCAATAATGATGGTCGACTGGATGTTTTGCAGCTTAATGGTGTTAGAGAAGATGGTCTAGGGAAAACAACTTTGTTCCGCCAAAATGCTGATGGAACTTTTACTAATGTTCGGACTGAAGTGGGTCTAAACTTTAATGAACCAGCTCGTTCTGCTCAATTGGCAGATTTAACTGGTGATGGCAATCTGGATCTGGTGATTCAAGGAACTTATACTTTTCCACTCAAGGTTTATGATTTTTCTGACGGTACTTTTCAAGATATTACCAATCAGTTTCCCATTTTGAGTGATCCCCCTGCCGATCAAGGTTTTGATTTTATTGATCATGAGGCCGCCCGAGATGTTGCGATCGCAGATTTTAATAACGATTTACGCCCTGATATGTTCATGGCTGTGTCTAGTACAAAACAAAAAGGCTCTAGTCTATTCCAAACCTCAGAGCAAATGGTCGCTGCAGATTTATTCTTAGACGCGGGAGATGGTGTTAATGAAATTGGCTTTCGCCTGCAAACTAATGGCAATCTGGCGCTAGATACTTTTGATGTCAATGGTTTGGTTGCTAATCTCGATGTGCATCAAATCTTTATCGGCTCTTCGGGGCGCAATCCCACCGCCGCAGAATTAGCCGCGATTACTCAGTTTGAATCTCCCAATTCCTCAGCTTTAGAAACGATTAATCGCGATCGCGCTGGTCTAGTACTAGCTACTAACAATTCTTCTGTCTTTGGTCTAGCAAATCCTGATCCTAATACTAAAGGTCTCTATATTGGCTACGATTTATCTACTCAAACTTGGCAAGTTCGCTTGGTTTCTCCCAATAGAGAACGGCTGCGTCTAGTAGTAGAAAGTACCGAGGTGATTAATAATGCCACAACCATTAGCTTTAGCTCTGTCGATCCCAATACAAATGGACTAAGCGATCGCCTCTGGCTTTACGATCAAGCGACTGGTCGATATCTTGATAGTTCTGTTGCTTCGGGAATTACAGAGCTGACTTCTGCTCAGTCGGTCGTAGCGGCAGATTTTGATAATGATATGGACGTAGACTTATATCTAGCTAATGCCTATGCTAGTTTTGATCTACCGAATATTTTCTATGAAAACCAAGGCGATGGTAGTTTTATTCCCAGAGAATTAACTGGCGCAGAAGGTACAGCAACAGGCCCCCATATTCTCGACTTTGATGTTGGACAGCGATTAGCCGTTGCCGATTTTGATAATAATGGTTTTGTCGATATTTTTGCTGGCTCTCTCACATCGCGATCGCGCGATCGCACCTATTTGGGCGAAGCTCCCCAACTATTCCAAAATCAGGGCAATAATAATAATTGGATTCAATTTAAATTAGAAGGTACAACCTCCAATCGTGATGCTATTGGAGCTAGGGTAATTATCACTACCCCCGATGGCACAAACCAGTTAAGAGAGCAAAATAGCGGGATTCATACCTTTGGTCAAAATTCCCAAAGAATTCATTTTGGCTTAGGACAAAACCAATCAATCCAAAATTTAGTAGTGGAATGGCCCTCTGGAGAAAGACAAGAATTTAGTAATGTCGGCATCAATCAAATTATTACCATTACAGAAGGACAAGATCTGCCAACACCACCAGATCCAGATCCAGATCCAGATATCATCGGCACACCGAATAATGATCAACTTACGGGCACCAATAATCGAGACTATATTGCAGGTCGAGGAGGCAATGACACTATTGAAGGTTTAGATGGTCATGATACTATTTTAGGAGGACCGGGCTCAGATAGTATTAGAGGTGGCAATGGTCAAGATTTACTTGATGGTGGAGATTTTGGCGATACTCTCATTGGAGGAGAAGGTGTTGATACTGTTATTGGCGGTAATGGCAAGGATCTCCTATTTGGTCAAGGCGGTGGGGATTTATTACAAGGCGGAGTTGGTGATGATACACTGCGTGGCGGTAATGGCAATGATACCTTGCAAGGTGGAGCTGGGACAGATGTGGTAAAAGAATCCTTTAATGGGGATATTTTGGTTACAAATACCAATCTAATTGCTCGGGGAACCGATATTTTAGAAGATATTGAAATTGCTAATGTTTTTGCTGGAAGTGGCGCTAATGTTCTGGATGCATCGGCTGTAACCGAGATGGACGTGGTTCTCAATGGTAGTGGGGGTCGTGATACTTTGATTGGTGGCAGTCAAAATGACACTTTGATTGGCGGAGTTGGCGTTGATCTGTTGAGTGGGGGCGAAGGTTCGGATGTATTTTTCTACAATGCGATTAATCATCGCAATGATCGCATTACCGATTTTGATATTGATCAGGATATTCTGATTTTCTCTAGTTCTGGTTTTGGCGGGGAACTAACTCCAGGTCAATTTTTGAGTGCAGAACAATTTGCGATCGGTTTAGGAACTGCCGATGCAAGCGATCGCTTTATTTATAATCCGAATAATGGTAATGTCTTTTTTGATGCAGATGGCAATGGTTCGGCTCGCGAATTGCTGATTACAACTTTGACGAATACCCCAGATTTATCTAGCAGAGATATTTTTATTGTTAGTTGAAATAATGACTCAAAAAGAGCATGGATATGGTTTGGCATTACATACGAATACTCACCAATTAGGTATTTGTGTCGATAATTTCCAGCGCGATCGCCGTAGTAAAGTTTGGGATCTCGGACGAGATTTATCTTCTTTACTCCATCAACATCTGCAAGATATGCTTACTCCTCAAACCTGGCAAGATTTAGAATTTATTGCGGTTGCCAAAGGGCCAGGAGGCTTCACTGGTACGAGAATCGGCGTTGTGACAGCTCGCACTATTGCCCAACAGTTAGAAATTCCTTTGTATGGAATTTCTACCTTAGCCGCGATCGCCCATTCCCAGATTCCCGATCGAGTAACTAATTCCCTGATTGCAGTCCAAATGAATGCCAGGAGAGAACAATTATTTGTCGCCATTTATCAAATAACCCAAGACAAAATTTGGCAACCCTATCTCAGTGATCTGGTGATGACTGATGAACAATGGCAGAACACTTTAGCAAATTTAGAATTACCCTATCAACTAGTCAAATCTCCTCCAGAAATCGCCCATAGCGTAACTAACGTCATGGAAATAGCTCACAGTCAATGGAAACAGGGAAAAAATAGTCATTGGCAAGATATTGTCCCATTTTATGGCCAGCATCCGGTGTAGAACCGACATCCATCTCAATACATCCCTATTCAACGATTACTTTGCCAAACATACCTAGCTCCCGATGAGGAGTGCAGTAATAAGTGTAAGTACCTGGAGTCTCAAAAGTTACGAGATGCGCCGGGCCAGGATCTGTTGCTAAAGTCGGTTCGGATATTGCTTCTGCATCAATACCATCTGGTACTCTATTAAAAACTACATTGTGAGAGCCTGACAAATTATCCCAGACCACGGTATCCCCAACGCTAACGTTGAGTTCTTCAGGATCGTAAATTAATTCCCCGGAGTCTCCCATAGTGACAACAATTTCTTCACCAGTTAGTTCTATCGTTTTATCTTGAGCTGGCTCTGGAGTTTCGGATGTCGCAAAAATGCTACAGCCACAGATCACAATGACGGCTACTAGTATTACACGCCTCACAAAAGTAGAGAATAAACCTTTGATAATTGTCATATACCCTTCTAATACGTACCAATAAGTATGTTCTCAGCAAAAAATATTACATATAGATTTATTTGAATATTCAGCCTCAACATGGCTTTATTCTCCAATAATGCGGACATTCAATGAAGTATTAAATGTTACTGAAATTGAATCTTCTCAAGGTCTTTTGTATCAAACTATTAAATAGTTTGTGTATGGTGTATTTTAACAGCGATCGCACTACTCAGATTTATCTAGCATAGTCACAATAGCGATCGCAGTTTCTTTTCTGTCATATCCCATGGTAACCCTGTGTATACTATGTTGTGTGTCGCAACGATAAATCTAATCCTCAGCCAAAAAACTAATGAAATTGCGTTCAATTGAGACCACTCCTAGTCCAAATTGTATGAAGCTGAATCTGGATGCTCCAGTAACCGCCAAGCCGCTAACGTTCAACAAAAGACGTGGGGACAAGGAGCAAGGAGAACCTAACGCTCAAAATTCAGAGGTGCCATCATTTGTTCAAGATTTATTAGCGATCGCTGGAGTTAAGTCTATTTTTCTGATGGATGATTTTATCACTCTGACCCGTGGCGGTAATGTGGAGTGGCAATCTATTCTGACTGCTGCTGGCAAACTACTGGGACTTGCAGATAAAGCAGATCCTAGCTTAACCCAAAATGTCACAGCACCTGGTCATAAGGATGTAAGCTCTTCATCTAAACAAGACTTTGGCCAGGTAGAAGTAGCGGTACAGATGTTTCGAGAAATTCCAGTACAGGTCAAGGCGATCGCGGGTTCGGGGGAGCAGATTCGTGTATCATTGCCAGAGCGGTTTAATCATGCTTTGCAGCGGGTAATAATCGCAACTGGAGCAGACTATGTTGCAGAACGGCGTTGGGCACCCTATCAGCCGCAGTTTGGTAACCCAGCGGAGATTGCTCAGCAAGTAGCAGACGAACTTGCTGTTTTAATTAGCGATCAGGATCTATCTTTGATTGAGCAAAGGTTGATTGATAATTCTCAGACCAATCAATCACGAGTATCAGAAAAATCTCAGAAAGAACTTTTAACAGAGCTAAAAAATCCCAATTGGAAACTCAGACTCAAAGCGGTGCAACAAATTGAAGTTGATGATGACACATTCACTACTATTGTTAGTTTACTCAAGGATGAAAAGGTCACAATTCGTCGTTGGGCAGCGGCGTTACTCGGGTCCAGTGAATGTGCTGAGGCGATCGCTCCGCTATGTGAGATGTTGCAAGGTGATAAATCTCCAATTGCACGACGAACTGCGGGGGATGCACTGAGTGATTTGGGAGATCCCCAGGCAAGTGAAGTGATGATCAGGGCGCTACAAGATGCTTCTAGTTTAGTAAGATGGCGTGCTAGTCGATTCTTGACGGAGTTGGGAGATGAGAGTGCGGTAAAAAAACTAATACAGGCGGTAGAAGTTGAGACTGAGTTTGATGTGAAGGTAGAGATGCAAGCTGCGATCGAGCGGATTGAGTCTGGAGGGGAGGTGCAACTACCGATGTGGATGAGAATTAGTCAGAACAATACATAAGTAGTTATCAACAATTTTTTATTGTAGATATTTCATTCGATTGACCATTTCTCCAGCATCTTCATCAACATAGAGTTGCAAATCACTCATTAAGAATTATCCTTAATTTGATTTTGATACTTAAGTTCTTCATAATCTCTATCTATCTCTGCAAGCTCGGCTTCAATTTGCGCTTGATTTTCGTGATAGTAAGCCAAAGCTAAATAGACTTGTGAATATGATAGATGTGAATAGGTTTGAGCTATACCTTCTGCTGTTTGTCCCTGTTTATAAAGTGTCGCAATTCTATGGACTGTAATTCTCGTTCCCTCGATTCGTAGTTTCCCACCACAAATATTGGGCTTTTTTACAATTGCAGCTTCTAGCGTAACTGTCATAGATTTATTTATTTTCTACTATTCACAAATTATATCTGATATGCGATCGCCACATAAAATTAGCGAGCATACTGACAATAGCGATCGCATTATTTAAGTTATAATTCAAGCAGTAAAAATATCAGATCAGTATTGATACCACAGAGGCATGCCAAAAAAAATTCGTGAGTTGAAGGCAATGCTCAAAAAGGTTGGCTTTTCTCAGTACTCTGGAAAGGGAAGCCATACCAAGTGGCTACATAAACTCTATCCTGGTCGAATAACTCTTTCAGGAAAAGATGGTAGTGATGCCAAACCATACCAAGAAAAGGAAGTAATTAAGGCTATCCAGATAGTTGAAAACAAAGGAGACAATCAGAAGTGACAGCACTACGATATCAAATGATTATTATTTGGTCTGACGAGGATGACTGTTATCTCGTTCACTTTCCCGACTTCCCTGAACAGAAGTATCGAACACATGGGGAAACTTATGAACAAGCAGCAAGAAATGGTCAAGAAATTTTAGAACTTATGCTTGAAGAAGACGGCTTACCATTACCTGAGCCTATTTCTGAGGTTGAAATAGTCGTTTGAATCTAGGCATATTCTGGCTGAAGCTCAAAGGTTACAGAAAGAGAAGGTTTTGCTACTAACCCAAATTCTTTGGGATTTTCTCCCTCAAGATGTAAGCTAACTGCTTCCATAATATTCTGTGAAGTTTCATCTAGTGTCATGCCTTGAGTTACAACCGACATTTCTATACATTCGGCTATATATCCTTTCTCTTCACCTGGCCGAATAATTGCATGGATATTTTGTTGTAAATTACTCATATGCGATTCTTCTAATATTAATACAAATCGATTTTTCCAATTTTATTAAATTAATTTAGTTAATTTTAGCTTATTGTCTGCGATCGCACTATGAATATTATTGAGCATTTTAGCAATAAGCGATCGCATTATTTAAAGACACATTCCCATTCTCTCTAAGCACTTAAAAATTCAACTTGATTTTTCATGTCTTCTGCCGATTTAGTGGCAATTATCCTTAGAATACGACGCATTTGTTCGCCAATAGAATAGCTTTGAAATCCTAAAATAATTCCTGTTGCTATTTCTTCAGCGTTGTTCCCTTGATTATATAAACCAGCGATTCTCCAAATAGATGTTCTTGTTACCGTAATAACAGGACGATCGCCATGAGGATCTTTTGTGATTAATTGCCCGATATCGGTAAGAATTGCCACGGCTTTTCTCCAAGTTTATTTTTGGGGTTCTCCTACTACAAGATCCCTATCTTCACAAATTATATCTAAAATGCGATCGCGCAGCGCCAGCCTTCGGCTGATCGTAATCACTAGTTATTTTACATTTAATTTTGCTCAAATAGCGACTAAATCTGCGATCGCACTGCTATTGATTTGCCTCCATATATGCTCGTAACAGTTGATTAATCTGTGTTTGATAGCCCCGCCCTTGAGACTTAAACCAATCTAATACATCACTATCAATGCAGAGTGTAATTTGGGCTGTAGCTTTGGCAACAGGTAACCCACCACGCCGCACCACTACCACTGCCTTTGCAAACATCTCCGGCGTAATCTCTGGACAATCTGATAAATCAATATCTTCATCCGTCATTGCATCTAGACGTTGCCAATCAGTTTGAGAGTTGCTGGAAGTAGACTCGTTGTTCATATTTTGTCGCTTTTCTTGCAGAAATAATACGGATACGATCCTCACGTTCTGTATGGACAACAGCGATAACGCGTCCTTGCAACAAACCAAATGTGACAAAACGCTGTTCTCCATAACTGTAGCGATCATCCTCAATAGTCAAAACATTGCCATCAAATACGGTTGGGACATCGGTAAAATCAATTCCGTGCTTACGCAGATTGGCAAGACGCTTTGTTTCATCCCACTCGAATTCCATGACTGAACGATAGCTACGACAATGATTGTAGCCACAATTAGTATCTTTAGATCGCTATCTTTACAAATTATATCTAATACGTGATCGCACTAAGAAGATTATCGAGTATCTTAACAAGAGCGATCGCATAATTTAAGTTAGAATCCAAACCAAGAGCAAGAGAAGGAAGGAATTAAGGCTATTTAGATAGTTGAAAGCAAAGGAGGCAATCAGAAGTGACAGCACTACGATATCAAATGATTATTATTTGGTCTGATGAGGATGGCTGTTATCTCGTTCACTTTCCCGACTTCCCTGAACAGAAGTATCGAACACATGGGGAAACTTATGAGCAAGCGGCAAAAAATGGTCAAGAAGTTCTAGAACTTTTGCTTGAAGAAGATGGCTTACTATTACCTGAGCCTATTTCTGAGGTTGAAATGGTCGTTTGAATCTAGGCATATTCTGGTTTAAGCTCAAAAGTCACGGAAAGAGATGGTTTTGCTACTAAACCAAATTCTTTAGGATCTTCTCCTTCAAGATGTAGACTAACAGCTTCCATAAGATTCTATGAGGTTTAATCTAGTGTCATGCCTTGAGTCACAACAGAGATTTCTATACATTCAGCAACATATCCTTGTTCTTTACCTGGTCGAATAATGACGTGTATGTTTTGCTGTAGACGGGTCATTCTCGATTACTCCAATTTAGTTCTTTGGTGCGTTACGGTGGATTATAATATTTCATCTTGTCTCATAAATTATCGTCACCTAAAGCACCCTACAAGATCGGCGATCACTTAAGTATCAGAAAAAAGCTAATTTTTAGTCAAATTAAGAGATATATGCTTGCTGGAGCTTTTCACAGATTTTAACCCAGGCTTTATTTCTTCCTGAGTCACTTAGTTGATCTAAAGGAACGTCAGGCGGATGAGCAGCTTGATACTCATCAATAGGAGTGACTTTATAAGCACTATCGCTGAGAGGTATCCAAAAAATTGTGAGTCCTCCTTTTTTAGACTCTTCAAAAAGCTGAGGCAGTTCTTCTCGCTCAATGAACTCTGATGCTAAGAAATCTGGACTGACTAACAGTACTCCAACTTTTGCAGCAGATAGAGCCTGTTTAATCTCTTTAAGCCAATTTGAACCAGGAAGAATTTGATTATCATCCCAAACATTCATTTTTTGTAAGTCCCTAACATAAGGTCGCAAATGTTTTTTTAGTTCACCAAGAGCTTTTTCATCTTCGTGACTATAGCTAATAAATATACTATCACGAATATTAGAATTAGAATGTTCTTCAAGAAGCTCATCTTCATACTTCTGCTTTGCAAAGTTGTTGTGGTCTGCTCTACCCAAGCTTACTCTAAGGGTCAATTCATCTATTAAACCATCTAAATCTTGTGTAAAATTTAGATCTGAAATTCCAGTTGATCGAAGGCTTCTACACATCTTATCTTGTACCTGGTATGGAACTTTTATTTTAACTAAATATGACATATATGTGCCGTAACTTTTTCCCTCATTAAATACTTCTTTGGCAAAACTGTTTAAGCCGTTTTCTTTAAAAGTGTGAAGAGTAAATCTACCTATATGAGCTGCTATCCTGGGTGATATAAGATTAGGTATCAATGGCAGAGGTAACTTCTGATTGACGGCATTAACAGCACGTTCATCCATAGTTGCCGGGAAATACTCTCTAGAGAATCTGCCATAGTTGCCTCTGAAAAGATCTCTCATATAACCACACTTTTCATTTAGTCTTCTAGGTTCTAACATCCAAACAACGGAGTTGTCTGATTCCGATTGAGGTATTGATTTTTGATTTTGTGATTCTAAATTTTTTTTTGTCGCAAAATATAAAGCAATAAAACTACCTTTAGACCAGTCTAGAAGTCGAGAAGGAACCCTATGATTTCTCATCAAAAAATGCCATTCAAGATCACTTTCAGGAAGAGGCTTATCTATTAGAGGTGGACCAAAAGCCTTAAATCTTTGAAGAAAGTACTCTTCAATTTGATACATCTCAGGTTGTTTGACATCTTCAAATTTTTGTAAATCTCTATAAAATCGAAATAAACTTGGTTCACAAGTATATTTTTCACTCGACAACCCTCTAAACCAAGGACTAAGTTCTCCATAATTAAAAGGTGCGGGATCTTTTTCTCTGAGTTGGCGATCTGCAACTGTTTCTCGCCATATATTAGTAATATGCTCAACAATATTACAATAATCGCCAAGAGATAATGCAGTGAATTCTGCAATCGGTTGAGCTTTCAATTGTTCACGGACATAATCTAATTCATGCATATCTTGAAGTTTCTATAGATTTTTTAAAGTAATTTCAGATCAATAAAAATTGATATTCAAGTACAGAAGAACAAATTAATGCTTCAGAGTTATATAAATGTCCAACTTATTATTATCTTTACACATAAAACAGTTTTTTACCTTCTTCATTTCATAATATTGAATCACTTTAAAAGTTTTGATATTTTTACTCATGACCGATTAGTCAGTCTATAAACCTAAAATTAACCTAGCAATATTAAAGTAAATCAACACACCCAAAACATCCACGGCCGTAGTAATAAAAGGTGCAGACATCAAAGCAGGATCAAGACCGATCGCGCGAAACAAAAAGGGCAAGGCCGAACCTGCCACTGAAGCCAACAGCGAAATAGCAACTAAACTAGTACCCACAGAAAGCGCCACTGCAATATCCTCTTGCAAAAAGAAAAAAGCCCATAAAGTTGCCACAAATCCCAAAATAGTCCCCAACAAAATACCCGCCAAAGCTTCGCGAAACACAACCGCTCCTGCTCCCATATCAATAATCTCATCGGTATTTAAACCCCGAATCACTACCGTCGAAGATTGTGCACCCACATTCCCCCCAGTGCCCGTCAACAACGGCATAAAAGCTGCCAAAGTAACAACCTGTGACAATAGCGCCTCATGAGACTTAATAATACTAGTCGTAACACTATTAGTTAAAAGCAACACAAACAGCCAAACCACTCTTCGACGAGCAACCGTAATTAAATTAGTCTGAAAATAATCATTGTCCCCATCCGATTGCACCCCACCCAAAGCATAAATATCTTCCGTGGCCTCTTGCTCAATAATATCTATCACATCATCTACCGTGACAATCCCCACCAAACGCTCTTCCGAATCCACCACAGGTAAAGCCAAAAGATCATAACGCTGAATCATCCGAGCCACTTCTTCTTGATCCGTATCGGTATGCACAGAAACCACATCCCGCGTCATAATTTCCCCTAAAGTAGTTGCCGCAGGAGACAGTACCAAATCCCGTAACGAGACAATTCCAGTCAAATGACGAGAACCATCAGTGACATATAGATAGTAAATAATCTCAGAAGCATTCGCTAAACTTCTAATTGCTTCTAAGGCTTGGTTAATAGTCAGAGTTTCCTTACAAGAAATATATTCTGGGGTCATAATCCGACCCGCAGTATCCTCTTCATAACCTAATAAAAGAGCCGTTGCTTTGCGTTCGCCAGGGCTAAGTTCTGATAATAAACGGCGTACAACTTTTGCAGGAAGTTCATCAAAAAGTTTCGCTCGATCATCAGGAGACATTTTATCAACAATATCAATTACTTCTTGACGTTTGAATTCTTCAATTAAAGCCTGCTGTACAGAAGAATCTAAATACTCATAAACATCTATTGCTTCGGACTTAGATAATAGACGAAAAGCAATCACCTGCATTGATTCAGGCAACCCTTCGATCGCTTCAGCAATATCTACCGCTTGTACTGGCAAGAGAAGATCTTTGGCTCCTTCTAGATTACCTCGCTCCAGAAAAAGCTCCAATTGGGAACGTACTAACTGTCGCAATTCATTATGCTTAATAACATTTGGCGTCATAGACCTCCCCTGACCTATCTCATTAGGTTAAGTAAACTTTTTTCTTGAAGTTTTATATTATTTAACATTGTTTTCCATCTTCTCATTCTTTGTTAGATTATGCTGTGCTATCGTACTAGAAAAAGATATTCGATTCGGTACAGCAATTGTTTCAGTTTAGTTATATATTTTCGGCTTTCTGGTTGGCAAGGTTGTTCCCGAACTGTTTATCCCTGATAAATAATTCCAAACCAGGAGACAACCAATGTCAATTTATGTAGGTAATATTCCCTATAAAGTCACAGAAGAAGATTTATCCAGTGTTTTCGCTGACTATGGAACCGTTAAGCGAGTTTATCTCCCCACAGACCGTGAGACTGGTCGGATGCGGGGTTTCGGTTTTGTCGAAATGGCAAATGAAGAAGAAGAAGATAAAGCGATCGAAACGTTAAACGGCGCAGAATGGCTAGGTAGAGAGCTTCGAGTTAATAAAGCAAGACCTCGTGAGAATGATCGCGGTGGTTCTGGTGGCGGTCGTCGTAATAATAATGACAGTTTTTCTCGCAATTATTAATTAGTGATTTGAATATTACCAATATATTCATTATTTTTGATTTACTATCATGGACTCTAGAGTTATATCTTGAGTCTTTTTTATTTAATTAACCAAATCCATGAAATCTACTTGGAGCAGCATAGTCTTAACGAAACTAAATTTCGATCTTTGGTTGAATAGTAGCTATCTCTATCGTTTTCTCAATTTGGTCTCAGTTTGGCGATCGCATAGTTGGTTCTTGCAATGGTCGGAAGAAATTGGTGCTGGCTTATTGGGCCTCATCCTCATTTTGGCTCCTTTTGTTTCTACCAGTATGATTGGATTTCTGCTCATTGCTGTTGCTCTATATTTGATTTTAACTACTGTCTCAGAATCGAAACCCCTAGGAATTACTCCGATTCACGTCTTGGTTTTTATCTATTGGGGCGTTTGCGCGATCGCTGCTCTCCTCTCTCCTGTGCGTGCCGCAGCTATTGATGGATTGGTAAAGCTAACTCTTTATCTAATGATGTTTGCTTTGGGTTCTCGCATTATGAGATCGCCTAAGCTCGGCAATTGGTTAATCACTAGCACTCTCCTCAGTTCTCTAATTGTCAGCATTTACGGAATTAGGCAGCAGTTTTTTGGGGTAGAACAACTGGCAACTTGGAATGATCCCAACTCAGTCTTAGCCAAAGACACCAGAGTTTATAGTTATTTAGGTAATCCAAATTTACTAGGAAGTTATTTACTCCCCGCGATCGCCCTCAGCATTGTTGCTCTATTTGTCTGGAACAGTTGGCTCCAAAAAGCCCTAGCAATAACATTAGTTAGCATAAACTCTGCTTGCCTCTTTTTTACCGATAGTCGTGGTGCTTGGCTCGCAATGGTTGCCTTAGCTAGTGCCTTATTTTTACTCCTCTATTGGTGGTGGCGCGAATATTTACCCCGTTTTTGGCGAATCTGGCTCTTACCTCTAGTTTTTGGTACTTTAGGTGGCTTGATTTTAGTGACAATTATCGGAGTCGAATCAGTCAGAATTAGATTTTTCAGTATTTTTGTTGGCAGAGAAGATAGCAGCAACAATTTCCGCCAAGTAGTTTGGGATACCGTCGGCACAATGATTAAAGATTATCCCCTCACAGGCATTGGCCCAGGAAATGAAACTTTTAAAGCTATTTATCCCCGTTACATGGATTCGCGATATCCAGCATTAAGTGCCTATTCAATCTATCTCGAACATATCGTAGAAATTGGTTTTATTGGATTTAGCGGCTTTATCTGGTTAATTATCGTGACCTTCAACCATGGTCTAACTCAGGTAAATCGTTTACGACAATCGAGAAATGTTCAAGGATTATGGTTAATCGCCGCGATCGCAGCTATTGTCGGACTCCTAGTTCATGGCCTAGTTGATACAGTTTGGTATC
This sequence comes from Cyanobacteria bacterium P01_F01_bin.143, assembly GCA_039190385.1. Classification (GTDB taxonomy): domain Bacteria; phylum Cyanobacteriota; class Cyanobacteriia; order Cyanobacteriales; family Xenococcaceae; genus Xenococcus. The sequence goes on from JBCCYD010000109.1 coordinate 13,728, forward strand.
GCCCCCAGGTTAATACTTTATGGTGGTTTATGCTCGCGATTATTGCTAGTCAGTTTGGAGCGGAGGAAGCGGAGGAGATTAGGGAGATGGGGAGTTAGGGAGATTAGGGAGACAATTAATAGCAATTAGCAATTAGCAATTAGCCAGAATTAAATATGCTTCCAAATTTCCTGTAACAAAATATCCAACCCCTTCCTTGTTACAGCCGAAATAGTGAAAATAGGCACAGAAGTTAAATCCTTCAGCTCCGCGATCGCATATTCTAAAATCTCCTCATCCGCACTATCAATCTTATTAAAAGCAATAATTTGCTTACGCTCTGGTAATCCATGACCATAAGCTGCCAATTCTTCCTGAATCGTTTGATAATCCGCGATCGGATCTTCAGCCGTAATATCTATCAAATGAAGCAATAACCGAGTTCGTTCAATATGCCGTAGAAAATCATGCCCTAAACCAATTCCCGCTGAAGCACCAGCAATCAAACCAGGAATATCAGCAAATACAGTGCCGTCTCCCGATGGCTTTTTCACCACACCCAAATTCGGAATCAAAGTCGTAAAAGGGTAATTGGCAATCTTTGGTTTCGCCGCAGATAAAGAAGAGATTAGCGTAGATTTCCCCGCATTAGGTAAACCAATAATCCCCACCTCGGCAATAAGCTTTAACTCCAAACGTAAACGCCTTTGTTCTCCTTCTAAGCCTGGCAAGGCATGTTCCGGCGCACGATTACGATTACTCAGAAAATGCTTGTTTCCTAATCCGCCTTTTCCTCCTTTGGCAACACAAAGAGATTCTGACTCAGCAACCAAATCACCGATCAACTCCCCCGTATCCACATCGTAAATCATGGTGCCACAAGGAACTTCAATCACTAGATCGTTCCCCGAAGCTCCCGTACAGTTATTGGAACCACCTTTTTGACCATTCTCCGCCTTAAAGATCCGAGCATATCTAAAATCCAAGAGAGTCTGCAATCTTTCTGTCGCAACGATAATAACCGAACCGCCCTGCCCCCCATTGCCTCCAGCCGGACCACCCGCAGGGACATATTTTTCTCGGCGAAATGCTACCATGCCATCTCCACCATTGCCTGCTACTACTTCTACTTCTGCTAAATCGATAAATTGCATCTAAATTGAAAGAAAATCGTTAATCAGTTATTGAAAATCTTAGTTGATTTATGAATTATAAATGTACAGATAAATAATCAATACATCGACGTAAATAAATTACGTCATTTGACTGAGGACATTAATCGAAAAAGATTCTATCCTGAAAATATAGAGAAAAAATTAGAACAAGAAAAAGGTATTAGCTGTCTACACTAATACCTCTAAGTCCCACGAACTGTGAACCACCAGCTTATCAGTAATCAACTAATTAGCTGGCTTGATCTCCATATCATAACAAATCTTTAATAATTCCACTACTTCATCGGTAATTCAAAGCAGGGCTACCTCATACTTTTGAGATGAGATTGGCAGGAAAGGGTTAAAGAGAACATTTTGAGCAATTTGATAATTTCATAGAAGATTTTTATTATCTCCGTATTGTTGAATTTTGAGGAGATAAGATGCAAAGGGTTAAA
>JBCCYD010000110.1:0-15287 GCA_039190385.1 Cyanobacteria bacterium P01_F01_bin.143
CCACTTCAAAATTTAGCTGTTCTTCTAAGAGATTTACAACTTAAGCCATTATTATCTCAAGAAATTATCTCAAGATTGACGGAATTAAATGAAGCAATTCGTGCAGTAGGAAATAGCTTAATTAATACTGATATTAAGCAGCAAAAAAATATATTTTCTAATAATATTATTGGCAAATCAGAAATCTTATATTGTGAGCAAAATTTTAGATTAGGAGACGGTACAGTTATTAATCTGAATCTTCCTTTACATAATTTATTTTATGAAGTCTACGCTTTAACTCTTGCTCGTAAATTACCTTATTTTGGCAATATTAAAGTTAAAGTACGCAATTTCGATCTCTATCCAAACTCTAATCTTAATTTGGAGAGTAAAAGAGATTTATGTTTATGGCTAGAAGAAATGCTTTGTAATGTAGGGAAACATGCCAAAGGAGTAACTCGAATTTTGGTTATTGGTAAATACCAAAAAGATTTTTATGCTCTAAAAGTGCAAGATAATGGTTCAGGATTAGGTTTAGGTTCCAATAGCCAGGGCACAAACCAGGCACTAAGCTTAGCAAAAAAGTTGCAAGGTAATTTTTCTCGAAAATCTTTGACCCAAGGTGGAGTTGTTTGTGAGCTTTCTTGGCATGTTAAATAATTTGATTAAGGATTTCATAAAATAAGACCCCAAAGCAGACACTTTTAAAGGGCTGGTCTAGAATCTTTCGCCAATCCCAAAGTGAATGCGACTTTCACTCTCATCATTAATTGCATAATCAACTCTAATTGGACCAAGGGGAGATTGAATTCTGACTCCCAGCCCATAACCAAAACCACTACCTGGTAAATCTCTTCTAATTGAAGGCTCTCCAGGAACATCACTATCCGTACCTAAAACCGTACCAAAATCAGCAAACAAAGCTCCGCCGACTATCTTAAAGACAGGAAAACGATATTCTGCCGTACCTTGAAGATAACTTCTTCCATTACCGACTTCTCCCTCTGGATAACCTCGTACCGAATTACTACCACCAACAACAAAAGCTTCATAGGGAGGTAAATCACCGATAACAGTTCCTGCTTGAACATTAAAAGCAAATGCTTGAGCACCTTCAGTGAAATTAAGTAACTTGGTCGGAATATAGTAACTATAGCTACCTCGTACTCGATTTAACAAAATAGTTCCTGATCCGAGAGGAATCGATTGATCTATACCAAAACGCAGTAGGGAACCACTTGTCGGTTGTAATCTACTATTTCTCTTATCCCGAGTTGCGCCGAAACGAACAATAAATAAATCATCTCTACCATCATCGCTAAATGCTAGATTTTGACTTCCATCTTCTTCTCTGGAGATAGGCGATGTATCTCCATCAGAATTTTTGATCACTACTCTTTGGTATTGAAATCCAGCAGAGACATTCCATTCAGAACGCTCAAATACATTTTTAGATAGGGGACGACCAAAATTAATTCCACCACCAGTACGAACTACCCGAGGACTATCATCACCATCGTCGGTGCGAATATCTTCATCATCACCATCGTAGACCAGAGAAATTGAACGACGGCGGAAAGCATTAACGGTATAGGAAGTACGATAGGGGTCCCCTGCTATCCAAGGATCGCTAAAACTTAAATCAAATAATAATTCTCTCTCTCCTAATTGGAATTCTGTACCGATGGTTTGATTATTACCGCCTAAATTTTGCTGTTGATAACTAATGGTGCCAAAAATTCCGCTAGAAGAGCTAAAACCAGCACCAGCAGCCACCGAACCCGTACTATTTTCTAAGACAATTACATTGATAATGACTTTACTCGGATCTTCTCCTGGCTCGAAGGACAAACGAATATCTTCAAAGATTCCTAGGCCAAAAACTCGCTGCAAGTCTCTTTGTGCCGTATTTCGATTAAAAACATCCCCTGGTTGTAATTCAATTTCTCGGGTAATGATAAAGTCTCGGGTTTTGCCTTCGGTGGGTTCGTCTTCTTCGTCAATAAAACTAATTGCAATATTCTCAATAATTCCTTCTGCGACTACGAGAACGACCGTACCATCATCATTAACTTCGGGAGAACCGACAACTTGAGCTAGTTCATAACCATTAGTAGAGTACCATTCATTAACTTGTTTGATCCCTTCTTGTAAGTCTCGGAGGTTGAGGAGTTCTCCATAACCAGGACTGAAAATGTCGTTTACTGTTTCTGGGGGTAAAACTTGTTTGCTGACGCCAGGGGGGATGGTTTGAATTGTGACTTGATTTAAAACAGGGTTCGGGACAATGGCAAAAGTAATTTTGACTCCTAAAGGCGTATCTTCGGGAATTACTTCGACATTTTGAAAGAATCCGACAGCGTAGATCGCATTTATATCTTCTTGTAGTTGCTCACGAGTGGTGGTTCTTCCTGGTTTGGTGTCAATTACGTCGTAAACAATCTCAGTTAGTCTTTCATCGACTCCTATGACATCAACTTCCGCAACTAAAACGCGAGCTCCCGGTTGATCATTGGGGGTTGTGGGGGAAGTATCTTCTGGTAAATTTGGTTCTTGAGCAATCTCAACAGACTCTAACTCAGGCAGCGGTTTTGCAATAAGAGTTTCTGGTTGGGTTACTTGCAGCCCTTTGATGCTAGCTAACCAAGAATTTGTTTTTGGTTGTTTATTTAATATTGGATCAGGAGAATCCGCTTGATTCTCGATCTGATTAACCCCATCGTCTGAGTTGGTATTAGCGATCGCGTGACTTGATAGAGTAAAGTTCCAAGCGAACGATGTTGCCAAGATTGTTGATAAAGCAGAAGATAAACGCAATTTTCAATTCCTCGATTTTTCCACACACCCACAAAACAATCAATACTGTAACAGTTTTTTGCCTATTGATTGATTCATTATGAATTATTAATACTATGAAGACTAAATTGGGAATTAGTTCCTGATTCCGAACTTATCGATTACTATTGACTTTTAACTGTTAACTGCTAACTGATCACTGATCATATGCGGAGCGGTATCCTTTAGGGCTGATAAAACTCTTTCTTGCACGGTCTGGTAGGCTGACTCTATTTGGCCTAAATCTTTGCGAAAGCGATCTTTATCCATGACTCTTGCTTGAGGATCGCTTTCGTTGCTATCCCAGAGACGACAAGTATCGGGACTAATTTCATCGGCGAGTAGTATCTTGTCCGCTGAATCTATGCCAAATTCTAATTTGAAATCTACTAAAGTAATATTGCAGAGTTTAAAAAATTCTTGAAGATGTTGATTGATTTTTAAAGTTATTTCTTCGATTTCGGCTAGGCGTTCTGGACTGGCTAGATTGAGTAAAAATAAGCGATCGCGTGTCAACAGCGGATCTCCTAAGGCATCATCTTTAAAGTAATATTCCACCAAGGGCTTGGGTAATATTTGACCCTCTGGTAAACTTGTTTGACGGCACAAACTTCCCGCCGCAATATTTCTCACCACTACTTCAATGGGAACAATCGTGACCGCTTTAACTCGCATCTGATTAACTTCGGGACAGTCTATATAATGGGTGGCAATTCCAGCTTTCTCCAAGAGTTGAAATAATGATGCCGCAATTGTGCAATTAATTTGCCCTTTGCCTGCGATTTGACCTTTTTTTTGTGCGTTAAACGCAGTTGCATCGTCTTTGTAAACTGTTAATAATATTTGAGGATCTGCTGTTGGATAAAGAATTTTTGCTTTGCCTTCGTAGAGTTTTTCTGTTTGCATCATTCAAGTAAAAAGTAAATGAAATGTAAATATTGTTAAGTAATTATTGATTCTCAAGGTTAATCTTGGGTTTTATCTTTTGATTAAGATAAGATTAATCAAAGGTTAAGCAAGAGTTATCATGATTACTGAATCTATCTTGCTTAAGGCGATTAACTTCGCAGACCGCGCCAATAATCCCTAATTTTGTTAGGTCAGTAAGATTATAAGGAAATTTAGAGATTAAAATTCGCGAACTTTGACCCGATAAATATAACAGACTAATTATAATTAATTAATTTAAGAGGAAAAAATGCTATCAAACAACGATAAAAATGATTTTCTTTATCCTCGAAATTCTTACCACGGGGAAGTTAAGCCTGCTAATTTAGTGTTTAACTCAAATTTACAGGAATTTGCTCAGAAAATAAGCTATATCTGCGCCCTAGAAACTGGCGGCAAACTTCCTCCTAAAACAGCCTATAAACAGATTAAGTCTCTATGGAAAGAACTTAAACGCAGTAAAAAAGAATTAGACATTTAGACATTGACCATTGACCATTGAACATTAAACATTGACCATTGACCATTGACCATTGAACATTAGCAATTGGCAATTAGCAAAATTAAAGTGTTTTGAGAAAATCTTTTTTGATTAGAAAAGGACTTTCTGTCATTCCTCTATTGACAAATTGCACGAATGATTTTGCAGATATTCTCTTGAGTATTTTGCTAGATTCAATTTCAATATAATTATTCTGATCTAAAGAATAAAATGTGATTTGATTATTTTGCCAAATCCATAATTCTTCAACTCCGATCGCCTGATAACTATCCTTAATATTATTTAGATTTCCACTACTAAAAATAACTTCTACCACTAGCTCTGGTAGCTTTTTGTCTTGGTTAAAAGCATAGGCGACATCTGGCTCTTTCCCCGCAGAATCCTTGGCTTCTAACCTAGTTTGCCTAAAAGGAAAATCCTGAATTTCAAATTTTTCACAATAAGCAATAATTAATCTATTGATCACCTCAGCGATTTTTTCATGATTTCTACCTGGCGACATAATAGTAATCTCTCCATCGAGATAGGAAACTCGATATCCTGGATATTCTTCTGCATTAAAATTTTGGTAATCTTGCCAACTAGCCTCAGTAATAGTTAATAATTGATCTTTTTGAGCAAATTTATTACTATTTATTGGTAATTTTTGAGTTATTAACATAACGATTATCTATTCTTATGTTCCTAATCCTTAATCCTTAATCTCTTCTTTCTCGACGTTTTCTTGACAGTTTGGGCAATATCATCAAAAACAGGAATCGTAAAATGAAACTGACTACCTTGATTTTTGCCTGCCGATTCTGCCCAAATTTTGCCACCCCAACCATTAACAATCTGTCGACAAATTGCTAAACCTAACCCTGTGCCCCCTGCACTACGACGTAAGGAACCTTCTTCCTGATAAAAGCGATCAAAAACAGTTTCTAGCGAATTAGGCTCAATTCCTCTGCCTGTATCTGATACTGTGACTTCAAGTTGATTAGAGTCTTTATCTGCTACTTCAATTGTAATTTGACCGTTTTCTTGAGTAAATTTACAGGCATTATCTAATAGTTTAGCTAGAACTTCGACTAACCATTCTCCATCGGCTTGGACAAGGGGTAATTCGGTGGGAACTCGGTTTGCGATCGCAGGAAGTTTTTGAGCATTGACTCGCGATCGCACATGACTCAAAGATAAATCAATACATTCATTCATTGATAAGGGCTCGACATTCCATTCCACGCGACCACTTTCGAGACGGGAAAGCGTTAAAAAATCTTGCACCAAATTACGCATCCGTTCCGCATCAGACAATGCCGTATCCAACATCACTTTTCGTAATTCTTCTGGCATATCGGGCTCTGTGGCCAAACTTTCTAAACAAACTTGAATCGTCGATAAAGGTGTTCGCAGCTCATGCCCAGTAATTGCTACTAGATTAGAACGAGTACGATCCAAGGCTGCTAGCTGCTCGTTGAGATCTTCGAGATTGGCATAGGATTCGGCTTGAATTAGAGCTACACCCACTTGAGTCGCGATCGCATCTACCAAGGCCACCTCATCTGCTTTCCACACAATAGGCTCAGCTTCGCAATGATGTAATTCCATCATCCCTAACAAATGATCTTGATACAAAACAGGAACTAACAACCAAGAAGAAATAGAACAAGTTTTAACCAAATTTTTCAGATATTTTCCTGACTTTTTATTCTCAGCATACTTAGCAAACATCTTCTCTTCATCAGTATTATCAATCGTCAGAGTTTCCCTCAATCCAATAACTTCCTCAAACAGAGGATTGTTTTTCAGTTGCCAAGTTCTTCCCTTGATAGATTTAATCCCAGGACGGGTAAATTCATGCTGGATTACTGCCGTCGTATCCTTTTCGTGACAACGATAGACAATACAGCGGCAAACACCTAATCCTTCGCCCAGTTTTTGAACGGCGGTTTGCAAAATCTCTTCCGTATTCAAGGATCTCCGAATAGAATCTGTGACAGAATTAAGCAATTGTTCCTTCTGCTGTTTAATCGCTAAGGATTTATTAGCTTTTAGCAACTTATACTGTCCTGCTTGGAGATAACTAACCAATCTTTGAACAAAAGGATCGGGATTATTATGCAGAGAATCTCCTAATTGAGGTGATGAACTAGAAGATTCTGTCGGAAAATCCGTTAAAGATAAATATTCCTCTCGTGCTTGGGTAATTTTTTGATTCAATTCTGGACGATAGCGAAGAATTTTCTCTAGTAGAAGATCTGCGGCTTTGAGACTAACATGAGGATCAAAAGTCCAAATACCTTCAAAACGACGACTAGTATCCATTGCCAAAGTAGCCTTGGTATGAGGTGCGGTAGCTAATTTTTCTTCACAAACCAGACAACTAATATAGTTTTTTCCAACCACCACCAAATGCCATTCTTGAGCCAGAGAATCGGTCGGTTCAAAAGCAATAGTTTCATAGATATCAGAATTATTGGTAAAGTCTGCTTCTGGTGCAGCTAAAACATATACCTGTTCAGTTTTTGCGGCAATTCTTCTATAACGACGGGATTCTTGACGATAGAAACGTTCTCTTTGAAAACTGGCAATGATGAGAGGAGAATCAGAACCTGCTAATACTCGATCTTCCATGGCATGAGACAAGGCGGTTAGGGAAGATTTAAAATACATTTGTGGTCGCCAGTTTGGAAAAAATTCTAGCAGTTGACCTACCACAGATTTTGATTTGCTCATGAAAATAGATATATAAAGAGAAAAATTTCGTCAACTAGCCACAGAGGAGAAATAAAGAATATCTGAAGAATAGAGAAAAACAGATCTTTAATAGTCTTATATTTTATTGCAATTTCGTAACTTTATAGATATTCTTCAGCATCACAAAAATAATTTTTGACAATTTAATCTACTAGGAGGTAGATTAGAGGGATGAAATCAACTAATACGCGATCGCAGATTCTTGATACTGCCCAAGACTTAATCCAAAGATTGGGGGCGAATGCCATGAGTTATGCCGATATTAGTAAAAAGGTCGGGATTCGCAAAGCCAGCATTCATTACTATTTTCCTAGCAAAGAAGATTTAATTGCTAATTTATTAGACCGCTATAACGAGCAATTTTGCCAATTGGTAGAGGAAATTATGGCCTCTTCTGACTCATCAGAAACAAAGTTATATCGTTACTGTAAATTATTTGAGGCTACCTTAAGCGATAGCGAACAAGATAAAGCTTGTTTATGTGGCATCCTAAGTGCCGAGCTAAAAACTCTTGGTGAACCTCTAGTAGATCGCATAACGCAATTTTATCGAGTTAATGAGCAGTATTTAGAGCAAATTCTTCGCTCAGGAATTGATAGTGGGGAATTCACTTTCGCCGGAAATCCCCAAACTATGGCCAAGTTAATCTTTTCCCTTTTAGAAGGTGATTTATTAGTTGCCCGCGCTGATGGCGGCGTTAACCGAATCCAAGAAACAATTCAGCAAATGCTGCTATTAATTAAGAGTTAGTTAGTTGTTCCTCATGAGCTAGAAGAAGAATCGAGTAAATATCGTTCGAGATCGCCAAGAATAGCGTTAATTGACAAAAAATTGCCTGGGTTAACCCAATATGGGTTGACAAAATATACTCTTTCTTCCCGAACAGCATTCAGTTTCTGCCATAGAGGTTTTTGAATTAGCTTTTCTCTCTCCTTTATATCCTCGTCTCTACCCCAAGTAGTTAAAAATAAAATATCACCGTCAATATAAGATAATTTTTCTTCAGAGATATTTTCGAGAAAATAAAAATCATCTCTCTGTACTGATGGACGTTGCAATCCCAAATCTTGAAAAATCTCCCCGACCGGATGTTTTGCGCCATAGACCCAAATTCCTGCTCCAGCAGCGATTCCCCCAAAGGAGATCTCCGCATTTTGATAGCGATCGCCAAAAGCTTGTTTGAGCTTGGCAATTTGTTGCCAATAGTCTGCCATCAATTGTTGATAAGTTTCTTGTTTATCTAGTATTTGAGCCATTTCTTGAAACTCTTCTCGCCAATAGGGAGGCGGCGGAAATCTTGCATCTAAAACAACTGTTGGCGCAATCTGAGATAGCTGTGGATAAATACTGTCTAGATTGGAATTAGAGAGAATCAAGTCTGGTTCTAATAGCAGAATTTTTTCGATATTAGGTGTGTTTAAATCTCCTATAGATTCAATCTCTCCGACTTCGTTTTGCAGCACGTCCCAAACGGGAAAACCTTCATAAAAAGCCGATGCGATGGGTTTAATACCTAATGCCACACTATTAGCAAAATGATTGGGTTTAATCGCTATGACTCGTTGCGGATTGCGGGGAATACAACTTTCCCCCATAGTATGCTGTACGACTCGACAGTCTTCATTTGGCGAGATGGAAGACTTGACATCATTAGCTGTATTGCAAGCTACGACTAATATTGCTGTGAGCAAACCCCAAAGCAATATATAAGTAATCCGATTCAAAAACATAACTTTTCATTGAAATTTATGGTTAGCCATCAGCCATCACTTAACAAGTTAAAACTTATAGGATAAAGAACCCGTAACAATCAAAGGATCGCCGGGAAAAACGCTATTGCGACTTTGGGAAGAGACAAAATAGTCTTCGTCAAACAGATTTTTAATGTTGACGGCTGCGCGAAACTTATTCCGTTCGTAGAAAATTGCGGCATCAGTACGGGTATAACCAGGTAACTCAAAGGAATTTTCGATATCTCCTGGTCTCTCATCAACCACAATTAATCCCAAACCAAAGCCCAAACCTTCTAAAGAACCTTGCTGTATTGTATAAGTTGTCCAAATATTAAACTGATTTTTGGGAATGTTACTCAGTTGATTCCCTTCATCAAAGGTGTTGTCTTCGGTGACGCGAGCATCAGTATAGGCATAACCGAGAATAATATTCCAGCCTGGTAAAATTTCACCGTTGATATCTAATTCAACACCTCTACTGCTTTGTTCTCCTGAAGGAACAGTAAAGAAAGGATTGGTCGGATCGGCAGTCGGCACATTAGTCAGGGTAAGGTCGTATAGAGCTAATGTCGTAAAAAAGCGATCGCTAATATCAGCTTTAACTCCAATCTCATACTGCGTGCCTTCTCTAGGTTTAGATGGTGCAGGACTAAAAACATTAGCTGTTTGTTGGAAAGAACGAGTAAAACTAGTATACAGAGTAATTACTTCGCTGGGCTGATAAACAATCCCAACGCGAGGGCTAAAAACTTCGTCTTGGGTAAAGTCATCGGTGTCATTGGCAGCGTTTTCAAAGTCTTGATTGGCAATGTCAAAACGGCCACCTAATAATAAAATCAAATTATCGGTAAAATTAATTTGGTCTTGAACGAACAAAGCAACAGATTGAACTTGACTATCAACGTCAAAACCTAGAAATGTATCGCCTATGGGTTCACTACCATAAACAGGATTGAAAACATCGAGAGGAGCGATCGGGCCGAAAGCATCTTTAATTCGAGTATCTTGACGATAAAGATTGAATCCTGCTACCAATTTATGTTCAATACTACCAGTAGAAAACTCTCCGACAACATAGTTATCGATGTTATAGACATTATCTTCAAACTTTTGTTCGTCAAAGAGTCTGTTTACATTACGCAAATCCTCTGCCAATCCTAAGTTAAAGACAATCTCGCGGTCTAGATCGAGCAAGGAAGCCCGAAAAGTACTTCGCAACTGCCAATTGTCGCTAAGTCTATGGGTGAAGTCGTAACCAATTCTAAAGACTTTATTTTCACTGTCGTCTATATCAGGTTCGGCAATAGAGCGATCGCGAGGAATATCCCCGTTAGGATTGGGTTCTACCGTTCCCTCTACTGGTAAGCCAGCATCAAAGGGAGTATTAATTTGAGAGTAATCAGCTTCGAAAGTTATGGAAGTGCGATCGCTAATATTCCAAGTTAATACAGGTGCAATCTGGTATTCCTGACGGTCAAAGAAATCCACAAAACTTTCGGTCGTTTTAGCAAAGCCACTCAAACGGTACAGAACTGTTTGATCTTCGTTAAGAGGTCCTGATAAGTCCACTGCACCACTATAAAGATCGAAACGGCCGGCTTCAACTTCTAGGGCATAAAACGGTTCTGTTAATGGTTGTTTAGTCCGATAGTTAACCGTGCCACCAATTGTGCCTTGACCGAACAAAACCGACGAAGGACCTCGAAGAACTTCAACGCGATCGATATTATTAAAAACATTGACATTAGAGTTTGTCGGGTCTGCCAAACCATTGGTTAAAGTATTTACCAGAAATCCGCGCAGCGTAATATTAGTGAACAGATCCCGAGGAGAGTCGATCCCCGTTCCCGCACCAGAAACAGTTTCTAAAGCTTCATTGACATTAGTTGCATTGCGATCTTTAATTACCTCTTGCGGTACGATTTGAATCGATTGGGGAATATCCTTTATTGGTGTATCAGTTCTCGTTCCTATGGTCGCATTATCAACTACATAACCATCTTCTATTTCCCTCGTAGCAATAACTTCAATTTCTTCAATTGACTCCGATTCTGCTACAGTTCCTTTAGAAGTAACGTTCAATACTAGATTATCTCTTCCTGGTACTACCTCGGCTCTCGGTGCATCATTTTCTCCTGTAATAACGACGCGAATACTAGTCTCATCTACTTTACCCACCGTAATTCTACTAATTTCTGGTGCTGGATTTAGTTCTTCAATTCCTCGTCTAATAGAGAAGTCTAAGGTTGCATCCAGAATATCGATTACCAGATCGTTTCCGACCGGCGATATCACTGGTATTAATTGTTCGCTTCCTGCTACTGTTTTTAAAACTAACTCCAATCCTGCCTCAGTCTGAATTACCTCGACATCCGTAACCCGCGTTACACCCTGAGCCAATAAATTCCCAGCCGTACCAAACTGCGAGGACATTTTTTCCTCCTCTGCTCTAACAAGTTTTGCGTTTTTAAATCTCTCAGTCTCGGCCACAACGGGACTAACTAAAATCAAACCTGAAACACTGGCAACAGACAATAACAATAATAATGACTTCATTAAAACTCCTCTTCTTAAATCTTCTTCGCTTTATTGATAGATATTCTTAATAGATAGTGAGAAGTAGTGTATAGAAGTAGATTGCTGCCTGTCTACTCAAAATCCGCCATGTGTTTGCTCAAAATCCGCCTTTTGACCTGCTAAACACTGACTTGGTGTAATACCAAACCGACCCTTAAACGCTACGGAAAAATGCCCAATGTTCCCATAACCGACTAAAATTGCTACTTCTGCTACCGAATACTTACCTTCCTGTAACAACATTTCTGCTCGATCTAATCGCTGTTGTGCGATGTAACCCACTACAGTTGTTTTAAAGAGTGAGGGAAAACCTCGTTGAAGAGTACGCTGGCTCACTCCTACTTGCTGTGCTAGTTGAGGTAAAGATGGTGGATGCTCGAATTTTTTGGTCAGAATATCTTTAGCATGATACAAAGAGGAAATTGTCTTCGGCTTCAGTTTTAGTGAAGAGTGTATTTGCTGTCTATCTGCTGAAATTAGGTCGAGATGCAGCGCTAGTAGTTCAAATACTTTTCCCTGTAGGTACATCTGTTTTGCTACACCATTATAAGGAGCATTCCACAATTGATGGGCTAGCGATCGCATTTTTGAAGTCACTGTGGGGTAAAATGCCATCTTCCAGTCTTCTCCTTTATATAATTGTTTCCGAAGAGTCGAACGAGACTGCCCATCAGCAAATAAGTATGAATCTAAAACTTTGGTTTCTATCTCTACATTGATACTAACCATACGCTGTCCAGCTTGGAACTTTTCTATGTACCCAGGAGACATACCGCTTCCTGAAAAATAGCTGCGTACTTTACTAAAAGTGGGGTAAATATCGCTGTAATAATATCCCGATAAGAGAATCATAAATTGGACTGGATGGTCATGCATAGGTGCTTTTATCACAAAATCCTGATTATATTCACAATCCGAGAATTGTAGCCGAATTCCAGGCGATAGCTCTATCTCGCGACCAAAGCCTTTTCCTAAAAGTTCTGGTAAGCTCCAAAGCTTCTCAAAATCATCCAGTATTAGACCCTTCGGTTGCGGTTGCGAAGTTTGCTGGAAAAGTTCTTGCCAGTCTTCTGGATTGAAAATAAGGCTCATGAGGACATTCAATCTGTAACAATTGCGAATTTTTTGCAATAATTTTAACACGATTGTCGTACTGTTGGCGAATTCAAAAAACACCTTGAATCAACAAATCACTGCCTTTTTCAAGTATTTTTATTTACCCTTATTTACTCAGGCTGATACTGGATTCAGTCAATTTTTAAAATAGTCTCTAGTTCCTTTGGCATCCAAGGCTGCTCCCAGACGATTTAAACCATGAATATAAGCAGCAGTTCTCATGTCTACTCTATGTTCTTGAGAAATTGCCCAGGTTTTAGCAACCTCTGTCTCCATTTTAGTTTTCAGACGCTGATTGACTTCTTCGAGATCCCAATACCAACCATTACGGTTTTGTACCCATTCAAAATAACTTACCGTTACTCCTCCGGCATTGACTAAAATATCAGGAAAAATTTGAATTCCTTTGGCGAGTAAGATTTCATCGGCTGCTGAGTCAATGGGACCATTGGCAACTTCAAAAATAAATTTGGCTTTAATATCTGAGGCATTAGCTGCGGTAATTTGATTTTCTAGAGCCGCAGGAATCAGAATATCAACATCTAAAGCTAGCAATTGCTCATTCGTAATATTTTGATGCTCGACAATACCGCAAACACTATCATCACAATAAACAGCCTTAATATGACGACTTTGGGCTTTATGATGACGAATACTGGGAATATCTAAACCTTGGGGGGCATAAATACCACCGCGCGAATCGCTAACAGCAACGATTTTATAACCAGCTTGGAATAATAATTCGGCGATTATCGACCCAGCATTGCCAAAACCTTGAATTGCGACGCTGGTTTGTTCGGGTTTGATGTTGAATTTGGGTAAAACAGCTTCTATAACGTAGAAAGCGCCTGTGGCAGTTGCTTGATTACGTCCTTGACTACCACCGAGAGTTAGAGGTTTTCCGGTGACAACGCCTCGCATAAGTTGTCGGTTGATAATACTATATTGATCCATCATCCAACCCATGATGGTTGAGTTGGTATAGACATCTGGGGCGAGAATATCGACATTGGGCCCAATGAAATCTGCGATCGCATCTACATAGCCACGGCTCAATCTTTCTAATTCTGCTTTGGATAATTCCTTGGGATTAACGGTAATTCCACCTTTGGCACCACCAAAGGGCAAATCTAGTAGAGCACATTTAAAGGTCATCCAAAATGCTAGAGATTGAACTTCATCTAGATTAACTCCCGGATGATAACGAACTCCTCCTTTGCCCGGGCCTCTGGTGTCATCGTAGCGAACTCGGTATCCAGCAAATACTCTGAGGGAGCCATCATCCATTCTGACTGGAATATGTACCGAAAGAGTTGCTTTAGGATAGCGTAATCTTGCGATCGCGTCTTCGGAGATATCGATATGTTTTAAGGCTTTTTCTAATCTTTTTCCCGCATCAGATAGTAGAGAAGAGTTTTTGCTAGTTAATGCTGGGGATTGTTCATTATCAAGCGCAGCATTATTAACATCGTTTTCTTGAATTATTTTAGCCATAGTTACAGCCTCCGATGCAAATGGGACTTATATCTTTAATTTAATACTAGCAAAATGTATAATTTGTTACTTTTTACGATTATTTACATTGGGCATTTTGCCTAATTTTTATAATGCTTAGCTAAGCTGGAAGTGAAATCTATTGGAGTATTTTCTATGATTAGTGTTGCTGCTGCGAGCGTTGATGAGCGAGCGAAATTTATTAAACAGACCTATACTCATTTAGCTGGTGCGATCGTCGCATTTATTATTGTTGAGTTTATATTTTTTCAGATTGGTTTAGCCAGAATGATCGCCGAGTTTGTCTTTTCTACGAGATTGGCTTGGTTTGCCATTTTAGGCGGTATGTCTTTACTCGGTTGGTTCTCCAGGGAATTACTTTCTCAGAATGATGATCGAGAAACTCAATACAAGGCTTTTGGCCTATATATTATCGGGAAAGCGATTATTTTTGCCCCTATATTATATATTGCAGCTAACTATACTGGTGACCCTAATTTGATTCCTACCGCAGCAACTCTAACGGTATTTTTGTTTGCTGGCTTGACAACTATTGCTTTTACTTCGCGCCAAGATTTTTCTTTTTTAAATAGTATTTTAAAAGTTGGTGGTTTTGTTGCTTTAGGTTTAATTATTTGTAGTCTGATATTTGGATTTAGTCTGGGGATGTGGTTTTCTGCTTTTATGATTATTTTTGCTTCTGCTGCTATTTTACGGGACACGTCAAAAGTGATTCATAAATATCAAACCCATCAGTATGTCGCGGCGGCTTTCTCGCTATTTGCTTCAGTGATGTTACTTTTTTATTATGTTGTCAGAATTTTAATCAGGACACAGTCTCGTCGTTAAAATCTTATTAAGGGTGGTATTTTCCACCCTCCTGTGCAAATTGCATAATCATACTAAATCCTGTTTACATACACCACTTATTTACAAGACTAAAACAATTCTATGCTTCTGACTTGTAAAATTCAAAAGTGGATTTATCGCGATCAGCCGAAGGCTAGCACTACGTGATCGTATTGCCTTCGTTAATCTTTCAAATCAATACTTCTGCTTCGTAGATATTCATTGGAATCCATAACTTCTATTGGGGGGTTAACCCCCCAAACCCCCCACTGGTGCGCTACGCCCGCCCCAGGCCCCCAGCGAACTGTTAACTCGTATAGTTACAAAAAGTTACTAAAGCTTTTACATGAGAAAATACTTTGTTAAAAACTATTTACGAAGGATCTTTAACTTTATAGATACTTCATACTAAATCTTGTTTATATACCCCACTTATTTCCAATAATAAAACAACTCCGTACATCTGTCTCATCAAATTCAAAAGTTGGTTTTACTAATCGGATTTAGTATCA
>JBCCYD010000111.1:0-15240 GCA_039190385.1 Cyanobacteria bacterium P01_F01_bin.143
CTAAGTACAGGACAAAAAATTTAGAGATTGTCTGAAGTCACTTTCATTGTGAGTGGAGGGATTAAGAACAAGCTCTCTAAGATGATCAAATCCCAAGCGAAAAAGACTCTTAGCCCGCCGACCATGTTTTTTGACTACAATCGGTTTGAGCTGATGCAAAATCAACCCTGTTTTCATTGCCCAACACAATGCCAAGGTCAAGAGCGCCACCAGCTTTCGTAAACGCTTTGGCTCAGTAAAGTGGGTCGATTCGAGGCAAAATCCTCGAGTTTTGAAAATACCATAAAGGGTTTCTATCGACCAGCGCAACTTGTAATCGACGATGAGGTTGCCGTCACCAGCTGGGGCAATGACAACAAGAAGTTTACCATCGTCTAAGCGTGATCCTTCAACGGCAACAGACTGTCCCCAAACTCGACAGGAACCCTTGAGAAGCTGAGATTGACCAACCTTCAAGTGGGCAAAAACAATCTTGGCACTGAGGGCTTTACCATTGCGCTCAATTTTATCTGTTGCCCGAATCCTGATGCGAAAAGGTAACGAGGGAGATAGTAGCAGATATCTAACCCAAGCTTGGCCAATAAACTCTCGATCTGCGCATAAACACCGGATTTGGGCATCAGGAAAGATTTTGAGTAGTTGCTCGATAAATCTCATTCGCTCATCACTATTGAAGTTTCCTTTCTTGTCGAGCATCCACCACAACAATGGGAATGCAACCCCTTCATGAACTACTCCAACGCTCAAGATGTTGTAGCAATGACTCCCAAATTCCCAGGTTGTACGATCAATGCTGAGGACCCACGGTTGGGGAATTTCCATCCAACTGATGACCAGCTTGGCAATGACGCTATAGTCCACCTCAAACCCTCGAAAAAAACGTTGAAGGCGCTTATACTTGGAGGCCGCTTGGGCCTTGCCTTCAATGCCGAGGGCTAATTCACTCAAGTTGACAGTTTTTACTTTTAGCAGCGCCAGTAAAAACAGGGCGAGAAACGACAGTCTTGCTCCATGCCAGTTTAGATAGGGTTGGAGAGCTTGCTTGAGTTCGCTATATTGAGACATGGGGTTTCTGAAGATGGTTGCAACTCTAATGAAACCCCACTTCTGTCATCTTTTCAAGCTTTTTGTCCTGTACTGATGTCGCAGCCATGCGTCAGTAAAATGATCTTCTTCCATATGTCGTAGATACTGCTTTTCAAAAACACTGGTTGAATTACCCATCCATTTACACATCGCAGTCGAACTGTAACCCATAACTAAACCACGAATAGCATAAGCATCACGGAAATGATATGGGCTGGGAATCTTGATATGGTGGAATTTTTGGCTAATCCTGCTGCCCAATTCCTGATTACTTTTTCCCTCAGTATTAATCTTCGGCATAATCTGCTCTTGCAAATTCCATTCGATCACTCGCTTCTCATCTGGCAAAGGTAGAACAAGTCTTTCGCCAGTCTTGGTATTTTCCTTGACTTTGAGAATCGGAGGATACTGTGCCATCAAAGACATATCCAAATGCCAGATCTCACTGGGTCGAATTCCATAGCAAGCGATGATTCCATAGATCCATTTCCACTGAGGACTTTTGCAATGATGCTCATAGTAATAATCAATCTCCTCCTCAGTAGGAATTACCCGTTTCTTCATAGGCTTGTAATTACCCTTGTACTTATTCAAATCGTGCTTAATCTCAAAGTAATTGAGTAAAGCCGAATAAGCAATCGCCATTCCCCTACGTTTACGAGAGTCGGGCTTAGTCGTATCTATAGCCTGCTTCAACAACTCTGGAGTCAAGAGCTGATCCTGTGGCAAAAACAAAAAATGATTGGAATAGTCAAACTTATAGTTATTGGCTCGGTTAATCGTCTTTTCCTTACGTTGCCAATAATCCTTTTCAAATTCCGCGATCGCTTTCTCTACAATCAGCTGATCCTTTTGGGTATCCCAACTGAAACGACCATAAATCAAGTCAGCCTCGATACGCTGCGCTTCAATTACAGTTAATTTCAGTCCTTCTGCTGTCGCGGAAAAACCTGGATATATTATGTATCGTTTTGGTTTACTCCCATCTCCTGGTTTAGGTGGTAAGGTTGCTCTTAAAGATAACTTACTACCTCTTTTAATAATTCTTACTTTCTCAAGCTTCGTATTAGCTTTTTCAATTTGCTGATCCACAATTGATCCAAAAATCTGTAATAGTTTAGTAATTTCAATTAGATTGAAATTACTAAACTATTACCACAAAGAAAAGCTAAAAGCTATATAGGAATAGAGAGATAGGAATTCGAGAACCCATCATATTCTTAATAGGAAATAGTTCATCAATCCATTGACCTGCAATTCGTTTTGAAATCCTGTATCAACAGTTACAAAATAATGAAAAAAACCTTAAGTATTGCTTTATTTACTTACTCAACTAAGCCTAGAGGCGGCGTAATTCATACTATAGAATTAGCAGAAACATTACAGGAAAAAGGCCATAAAGTTTGTATCTATGCTTTGGATAAGGATAATCTCGGGTTTCATCGTTCCTTAAATTGTCATAGCAAGTTAGTTCCGACAAAACCCGCAGCAGATCGAGAATTATTGCTACAGAGAAAAACGAAGTATCTCGAACAAGGAGTAATTGATAATAATCTAGACCCAGTAGATGCCTTAATTAAGCAAAGAATACAAGAGTTTATCGATTATTTAAACAAAGAAACCGAGAAATATGATATTTATCATTCCCAAGACTGTATTAGTACCAATGCTTTAAAAGTTTTGCGAGATCAAGGAAAAATTTCTCGGTTTATTCGCACTGTGCATCACATTGATGAATTTAATAGTCCCTATTTACAAGAATGTCATGATCGCGCCATCCTAGAACCAGATTTATGTTTATGTGTTTCAAACTATTGGCAACAACAATTGCAACAGCAATATCAAATAGATGCTACCGTAATTATCAATGGTGTTAATACTCAAAAATTTTCCCAAAAAGAACTAGTCGCAGAAGAGAAAATAAAACAGCGCTTTGGCATTAATGGTGATCCTATTTACCTAAATATCGGCGGCATTGAACCCCGGAAAAATTCTCTAAAATTACTAGAAGCTTTTATTGAAGTCTTAAAAACCCATCCTCAAGCACAGCTTATTATTGCTGGGGGAGAAACTTTATTTGATTATGAACACTATCGCTTAGAGTTTTTCCAGCTAGTTCAAGAAAATAATATTGAAATTGGGAAATCTCTGATTTTGCCAGGAGTGGTCACGGACGAGGAGATTAGGCTATTATATCGCTGTGCTGATGCTTTTGTGTTTCCTTCAGTTAAAGAGGGTTGGGGATTAGTTTTACTCGAAGCGATCACCTCAGAATTACCAATTATCACCTCAAATAGGCCACCCTTTAACGAATTTCTCGACGAGCGATCAGCTTTACTAATAGATCCCAACTCTAGTAAAACTATTGCCCAGGCAATGGAGAAAATATTAAATAAAAATTTAGCCCAAAAACTAATCGAAAACAGCGCCGAGATCCCTGCTCAATACTCCTGGCAAAAATCTGCACAAATGCATCTAGATTTATACCAAAAATTAATTTATTGAAAATATTAAATATTTCTGCATTAAAACAATAAACTAATACCTTTTTTACTTTTGTACACTAATAATAGTGGCTGAACATATAACTATAAGCTTTGATGAAGAAAAAACTCCTAAACTGGGCTTTAATCTTAACTTGTGTGATAGTTTTCGGGGTGGGATTGTTGAATCATCAACAAACTACTGGCGGCACAGAAAATGCCAAACTCATTCATACGATAGAACGTTTGAGTTTTGGTTTGGCACCAGGAGATCTCGAAAAAGTAAAAAATATCGGACTGGAAAATTATATTCAATCCCAACTCAATCCGCAAAAGAACCAGAAATCTTCTGTTTTACAAAATTATTTAGCAAAATTAGATACTCTCAATCGAAGTTCTATCGATTTATTTAAGGAATATCAACAATATAATATTAAGCCGAAAAACGGCATAACTCTTACCACAGAGAAGAAACAGAAATTACTAAAAAAAAGGGGGCAATTTAAAAGAAAAAATATTGACCAGGCTCAGAATATTCATCTAATGCGAGCTATCATCTCACCTAATCAATTACAAGAGGTGATGGTAAATTTTTGGTTTAATCACTTTAATGTTTTTGTCCCGAAAAAAATAGTTGCTTTTTGGCTAGCGGATTATGAACGAGATATTAGAGACCATGCCCTAGGGAATTTCCGTGATTTGTTAGGAGTAACAGCTCATCATCCAGCAATGTTGATGTATCTTGATAATGATCTTAATAGTGCGCCTGCTCCGGGAAAGAAAAAAGGGCTCAATGAAAATTATGCTCGTGAGCTAATGGAGCTACATACTTTGGGCGTTAATGGAGGCTATACCCAAGAAGATGTAATTGCTCTAGCACGGATTTTTACTGGTTGGAGTTTTGATCGCACTGGCAAGTACGATAATGAAAATAATTTCCGATTTTTTAAGAATAACCATGATTTTCAAGATAAAACTTTTTTAGGTAATGAGATAAAAGGTACTGGCCTTGATGAGGGAAAGCAAGCTTTAGATATCTTGGCAAATCATCCTGCGACGGCTAAATTTATTAGCTATAAATTGGCGCAATATTTTGTGGCAGATCAGCCTCCAGAAACTTTAGTTAATAAGTTGCAGAACAAGTTTCTCGATAGCCAGGGTGATATTAAAGCTATACTTGATGTTTTGTTTCACTCTAAAGAATTTAATGACCCTCAATATTATGAACAGAAATTTAAAACCCCTTATCAATATTTAGTTTCTTTAGTTAGGGCAAGTGGCATTAAATCTCCTAATATAAATCGACTCAAAGGAATGATCCAGCAATTATCAATGCCAATCTATAGATGTTTGACTCCTGATGGATATAAAAATACCAAGCAAGCTTGGTTAAATCCTGATGCGATGTTGCGACGAATTAGTTTTGCTACGGCAATTTCTAGTGGAACATTAAATAAAAAACAACCTGTTAAGTCTCCCCAACTGAAGGTTACCTTGGGGAATAACTTTTCTCAATCTACTAAAGATGCGATCGCGAAGAGCCCCCCAGCTTTACGTTCTGCTTTGATTTTAGGTAGTCCCGAAATGATGCAAAAATAATAGGTAATAAAAATGCAGAGAAGAAAATTTTTAAAACAGATGGCCTTGGCAACGGGAGCAATGTTAATTCCTGTAGGCAATCAGACTTGGGTTACCAGAGCTGCCAATCAAATCACTAATCCTCAGCGTTTGGTCGTAATTTTTCTACGTGGTGCGATCGATGGCCTAAATGTAGTTGTACCCCATCAAGAAACAGACTATTACGATGTCAGACCTTCGATTGCCATTCCCTATCCTGGAGAACCAGAAGGTGCAATTGATCTTGATGGCTTTTTTGGCTTACATCCGGCGTTATCAGATCTGATTCCTTTTTGGAAAAAGAAAAATCTAGCATTTATCTATAACTGTGGTTCACCTGATGAAACTCGCTCTCATTTTGATGCTCAAGATTATATGGAGAGCGGGACACCTGGGGTAAAATCAACCCAAGATGGTTGGATGAATCGTTTATTGGCAGGGTTACCAGCAGATAGACTGACACAAGCTCTTAATGTTGGGGTGACTACTCCGAGGATTCTACAGGGAACAAGAACTATTGCCCATCTTCGCCCAGGGAAGAATTCACTCTATAAGCTACCAATAGATCGACCTGTGGTTAACAAAGCTTTTAATGATTTGTATAGTGATAATAGTGATCTTGCTCAAGCTTACCGTAAAGGAATTGAAGCCAGAGACATCATCATAGAAGAACTTAACCAAGAAATGCTTGCCGCCTCAGGAAATGCTAGTTCAGTTAACGGTTTTGTTGATGATGCCAGAGAAGTTGGTCAGTTAATGCGTAGTGATGCGAGAACTCAATTGGCTTTTATGAATATTGGCGGTTGGGATACTCATGTTGGGGAGCAAGCACTCTTGAATCGTTATTTACCCAATCTAGGACAAGGCTTAAGGAGTTTGATCCAAGAATTAGATCAGGTTTATGCCAAAACTGCGATCGCTGTAATCTCGGAGTTTGGTCGTACAGTAAAAGAAAATGGAAACCAGGGTACTGACCACGGACATGGCAATGTTATGTGGTTATTGGGCGGAGCTGTTCGTGGAGGTCAAATTTACGGAAAATGGGAAGGGTTAAGCGATTCTATTTTATATGAAGGGCGAGATCTACCAGTTACCACAGATTTTAGAGACGTGATTTCTTCAATTCTTTTAAATCATGTTGCAATTTCCCCGGAAGAATTAGGAACTGTTTTCCCAGGATATAAGTATCAAAATAGTCTTGATTTATTTAGATAATAGGAAATGAGCAATTATAAACTACTTGTCCACATGCCTTTATCTTCATCTTGATAAAATCTATATAGTAAAGGTTCATCTTTGAAAAAATGTTCATCTAAGACATGATGAATAACTTTTTTTGTGACGAGATTTTGACCAATTATTACGGCTTTTTTTCTGGTTATGTTGAAATAAGCGACAAGCCAGTCTACTGCTTCATTGCCCAAAAAACAATGGGGATACAATTTTAATTTATGACGACGAGTTTTGATTTTTAACCCATCATGGCCTCTCATTTTAGCAACAATATAGTTAGAATCTAAAAGCTTGGATTTATTGTTCTTTGCTCTATCTGAACTAGTTGGAGCTGATGATTGTGTGGTTTTATCTAGCGGCTCATCCGTTTGTGTATAGCGATTATCATGCATCCAAATACCAACAGCTTCTTTGTCTTTCACCATCAGAGTAGCTGCTTGTATTTCTTCATTATCTAAAAAGTCTTCTCTATATTCTTTAATCGCGACTTCTAGTTCTTCTAGAGAATATTTTTGTACTAAAGTAAATAGACTATTGTTGTAAATAACGCCAGGCTTCTTTTTGACTTGACCTTGAATATTGGCTATCGCTCGACAATATTCAACATCTTGACTAGTTAGTAACATCATTGATCGACATCCTCCTCATATTAAGATTTCGTTTTGTCTTGGGCATGTAAACTGTTATGTTACTTTTACCGTTCTATTAAAAATTTATTGATTGATTTTAATTTTTACGTAGAATTTAATAAGATTTGGATTCCATACAATTTAATCGAATATTCTTCGCAATTTAGCCCAGGGGAGTTATAGGCTAACACATATTTTTTTCCCGTGATCTTATTACTCTAGGTTTTAAATCGAATATGGGTTAAAACCAGGAATGTTGAGATAATATCTGGAAATTTTGAGAATTAGAAATAAAGAAAAGTAAGTTTATACTTGGTTTTTTTGATATATTATGAGCCGATTTCCCGCTGGATCGTAAGCATAAATTTCCTTCCCATGAGAAGCTGTTATGATATCGCCCGAGATCGGATAACCAATCTCTGAGAAAAAAGCGATCGCCTTTTCTATATCTACGACTTCTAGGCAAATACTCATGCCACTACCTTCAGCGTTATTAAACTCGGAAACATTTTCTATTTTGGGCTTGAAAATTGCTAACCGCAACTGTGGCAGGTAAAATTCGGCATAAACATGAGGAAGATATTTTTCTGGTTCGAGTTCCAATAACTTGCTATAGAAATTGACCATCTCGGTGATATCTAGAGCAGTGATCGCAATATAGGCACGAGTGTACATTAATAATGGAATATTTTGTAAATAAAAATTCTCATCCAGGATACATCTGCTGGATGAGAATTTAATAAATAATTTCTTTCATAACTATTAATGAAGATTATGCTTCATTAGCTATAAACAAAAAACTAAGATATCATAACTTAATGAAGCTCACAAGTAAGAGGACAGGATGCATAAATCGCAGCATTAATTGAACTATCTTGTCCATGCAACCAATTTAGCCAACTTACTTCCTGAGGATGAATCCCTCTTGCAGTGAGAATTGTTGCTCCAACAAAAACTATTAAAAAATTCAAAGCAACAATGCTGCTTACCACTAATAAAACAGCACTAGTTGGCAAGAAAGCTTGTAAGATCACTGTGGCAAAAATTCCTACTGTTACTAGCAAAACTCCGATGGGAAAACCAACTACTAATAAGCAAACAGCTAAGGTGAAACTCCATAGTAAAAAGCTTTTAGTTAAAGTTAAATAAATATTTTTTTTCCAGGTACCATTTTGAACTAACTGCATATTCTTGTAAAGACTATATAACGACAACAACAACTAAAGAAGCATTATCTGAGTGAAATTACTCAGTACTCTTGATAAAGATAAGTATAAGAAAAAAAATCCAACTCAGACGATCTTTCAATATTTTTTAACATTCCTATCTTCCTCAATAAATGCCAATGAAAATGTCTTAGCTCGTGATCCCCGGCTATTTTCTCCATATTCACTGAAATAGAAAAGCTTATTGCTGGATTACTATCTATGTAATATAAGATTAATTTTGTTAAGTTTTATTGTTGAAATAAGCAATACTAAGCACAAATACCTAAGTAATTATAGTTAAGTGAGTTTATTGTTAAATTAATTGACAATTAATTATTTCGCTTAATTAATACTAGAATTTTGAAGTTTTGTTGAACAAAGATATTTTTTGGGAATGCTAAATCTAAGAATCAAGGAATCAAACAAAATTTTAAAGTAGAAATAAAGTATGACTAACGGATCAGGAAATCCTCTACCACCTCCCCCACCACCGCCACCGTCATTAACTAAAAATGAACCTAAGAATACGACTAAAACCCAAAATAAGAAACAAAATTCTCGAATTCCCAAGCCTTCTGCTGGTCAACCAACGTTAGAGTATATTATTCGTAATGCTTTTGAGTCGGGGTTTTCTGATATTCATTTGGGAGTAGGGGAAGTGCCACGAATGCGCGATCGCGGAGAGATGGCGTTAACGGATTATCCCAAAACTGATCGCCGAACTTTCATGAGTTGGTTACATGAAGTTCTGTCGGAAGAGGAAGTTCATCGATTTGAAACCAAACTCGAATTTGATGGAGCGACTCAATATGAATTTGCCCGAGTTAGGATTAATATCTTTGATACGCTCAACGGACCGGCGCTAGTCATGCGTTTGATCCCCCTAAAAATCTTGACTATGGAGCAATTGAATTTGCCACCGGTCTTTCGAGATATCTCCGATTATCACAAAGGCTTAATCTTGGTAACAGGGCCTACTGGTTCGGGTAAGTCGACGACGATGGCAGCAATGGTTGACTATATCAATAAAGAACATGCCAAACATATTATTACCATTGAAGATCCCATTGAATTCGTCCATCAAAGCCGTCTTTCGCTTGTTAAACAAAGGGAAGTGGGAATCAATACTCTGAAGTTTGATCATGCGCTCAAGGCGGCTTTAAGGGAAGATCCTGATATTATTCTGATTGGGGAAATGCGCGATCGCGAGACTGTGAATACCGCACTCAAGGCTGCTCAAACAGGCCACCTAGTTATGGGTACATTGCATACCAATAGTTCAATTAAAACTATTGAACGGATTTTGACCTTATATTCAGCCGAAGAACAAGATGCTATGCGAGTCGCGATCGCAGAATCCTTAGTTGCCGTAATCTCTCAAGGGTTATGTCGAACTACCGATGGCAAAAGGGCTGCTTATCATGACATTTTGGTTAACACCGAAACCATGAAAGACTATATCAAAGGCTCCAAATATGAGGAAATGCATCAATTGATGGAACAAGGAGAATATGATGGCATGATCACCACTAATCAATCGCTCTTTGATCTTTATGAAGAGGGGAGAATCACCGAGGAAACTGCCCTAGAACGTTCTCCCACTCCTAATGAGATGGCAATGATGCTAAGAGGTAGGGTTTAATTGAGAATTGAGCATTGAGAATTAGTAATTTTCAATTTTCTATTCTCCATTTTCAATTAATAATGCGGCCGGATGCCATAGTTGCGATATTGCCAATAGTCTTTGAGGATGCGATCGTGATCAAAACAAAGATTCGTAGGCATTGATCCTTGATGGAAAATGTCGAAACTTTTAGCATCATCAGCAGCTTGGGGCTGACCTTTGGCGATCGCAATAAAGACAATTGCGATCGTATGCTGTCGATCGTCGCGATCGGGATCAGAATAAGCATGGAACTGTTCTACCAATTCCACATCCAAACAGACCTCCTCTTTCGCCTCTCGAATAGCGGCTCGCTCTGCTGATTCCCCATAATCAATAAATCCCCCAGGAATCGCCCAGCCATAGGGAACATTTAGTCTTTCAATTAACACAATTGGTCGGTCCGGACGATCTACCAACTCGATAATCGTATCTACCGTAGGTGCTGGATTGCGATAAGTCACTTTTTAGTAATTTAGAAATTTTGAGTAATTAGGCTTGAGCAATTTCTTTAATCAAAGCTAAATCAACGCAATCCTCATCAGTTTGAGCAATTTCCGCCTTGATATTAGGGCCAAAAAACTTTTCAATTCTAGCTTGTCGTTTTTGCCATTGCTCCAAAGAAATAAAAGGAGAGTAAAATTCTAACACCAGAGTATAAACCCCATCATTGGATTGTTCTCGTAAACCAATTAGTTCTGGTCTTTCACTATCGGACGGGCTCAAACCAACCTTGGCCAAAGATTCATCAAGATGGGCTGCTTGTCCATAACGAAAGCGAGTCACATCTAGGCGCAATTGATTTTGAATAGCAGTCGCTTCAGCATCTCGCAAGGCAATCACTTCCTTCGAAGGAGCCTGAGAGTAAGGAACGGGTTTTAGTTCCGTAACTTTCAACGCAAGACCCCCTAGCAACAAAGGAACGCCATAAAATAGTCCTGCGAGATTCAAAGTAGCATTGTCGAACGCATAAGCAACAATGCCTGTAATAGTCAAAAGACCACCTACAGTGAGGCCCACAAGAGCTAGAGGAATTTTACGTAACATAAGCAAAAATTTATCGAATTGTATATATTTGTTAATAATAATGTTACTATTTTTGCGTCCAGCTGAAACTAATAAAAAAAATGGATAAATCGACAATCAAAGACCGAGTACAAACCATTGCGAGCAAAAGACAAGTCTTAATTGATCTGCTAGAAAATCCTAGTCTTGGTACCCTTAGAGTAGATGTTGACCAAGCATTAGAAGAATTGGATGAATTAATCGAAGAATGTGAAAAAACCTTTCCCGAATAAGATTTCCTCGCACTGAGATAAATCCCGTGGAGTCATAAAATTAACTATTATAAATATTTTTCTTTGTTTTTTTCTTTTGGAAAATGTAATTTTCATCTTAAGGATCGGGAAGTCTAAAGTTATGTCCCCCGACTCTGCCCCTTATCTAATGAAAATTACATGAACGGTGAAGAATTACTATGGCTTTATAAGACAGGAAAACGCGATTTTAGCCGTGCGGATCTTCATCAAGCAGAAATTCTCCAAGCAGATCTTCAAGAAATAGATCTTAGTCGCACGGAATTAGATTGGGCGAATCTTAGTGGGACAAATCTTTCTCGGGCTAATTTATCTCGTGCAGATTTAGTTCATGCCAGATTAATTAGTTCAAAACTAGTCGGTGCTAATCTCAAAGCTGCGGATTTATCTAATGCGGATCTGAGCTGGGTTAATTTTGATGGTGCCAGTTTAGTTAGAGTTGATTTGAGTGGTGCCAATTTAAATCAATCTTGTCTGACCAATGCCGATCTTTCCGATGCCAATCTAAGTGATACCAATTTAAGTGGAACTGATCTCACGGGAGCAAATCTCAGTCGAGCCGATCTTACAGGAGCCAATTTGACAGGAGTAGATCTTAGTGGGGCAAACCTAAGTCGTGCTGATCTGAGTGAAGCTAATTTACAAACGGCCGATCTGACTCAAGCCAATTTGAATAAGGCAGATTTAAGTGAAAGTAATCTACGCAAAGCTGATTTAACTCAAGCCACGATGAAAGGAGCTAATTTGCGTAAAGCTAATTTAAAATCGGCTATTCTTACCGGAGCTAAATTAAGAGAAACTTTCACTAGCTTTGGCACTATGTCAGACATTAATCTAAATGGAACAAGCCAAACTATTAGAGTCGAACTTTGTGGAGCAAATCTCACGAAGGCTAATCTCAGTGGAGTTAATATGACAAAAGCCAATCTGAGGTTTGCCTTACTATACAAAACAGATTTGCGAGAAGTTAATCTTGTTGGTTCTAGTTTAATTGATGTTTATTTAAAAGAAGCTGATTTGAGAGGGGCTAATCTTAAGCAGAGTGTGATAACTGGGATTAATTTAACTGGAACAATCATGCCTGATGGCAGTGTGCATCCTTAAAAAGATTATTAGCTGTGACTCTTGTATGAATAAGAATTAATACATTTTTCAGTTTTTTCTTAGATCCAGACCATATATTGAGGATTGCTAAAGATGATTAGAAAATGAATCTCAAATTTGGACGAGCAATCTGTAACAATCTTAGTACTGCCGAGTCACGGGAATGGTTAGTGACCAATGGGATTGGCGGTTATGCTTCGGGAACAATCGCTGGTATTTTAACCCGACGCTATCATGGTTTACTTGTTGGTGCGTTGAAGCCACCTGTCGCTAGACATTTATTACTAACTAAAATTGATGAAACTGTTAGTTATAACGAGCAATATTACGATTTAGCGAGTAATCGTTGGGTAGATGGCACCGTTGCTCCCCAAGGATATACAAATATTGAGAGTTTCCATTTAGAGGGGACAATGCCCGTTTGGAATTTTGCCTTTGCTGATGGACTCCTCGAAAAGCGTATCTGGATGGAACAGGGCGAGAATACAACTTATATTCAGTATAAATATCAGCGAGGGAGTCAGCCTTTAACTTTATTTCTCAAGGCATTAGTTAATTATCGTGATTATCATAGTAAAACTGATGGTAAAGCAGTTTTTTATATCAATCAATATCAAGACAAAAGTTTAGAAATTAAAGCCTTTACTGATGCGAAAAGTTTATATTTATCAACCTCTGGAAATAACAAAAATAATAATTTTACTTGGTCAATTAAGAATAGTTGGTATCGTGATTTTGCTCTAGCTGTGGAGAAATATCGAGGTTTGGATGATGTCGAAGATCATCTGCTTGCGGCAACGGGGAATGTTATTTTGCAGCCAGGAGATGTTCTAACGATTACTGCCAGTACGGAGAAAGCAAAGACAGTAGCAAGTATCGGAAACAGTGAGGAGCAATATCGGCGAAAACAAGAATTAATTGAACTTTTCTATGCTCAGAATAAATGGCAAGCTGCCCCAGAATGGATTGAACAATTAGTGTTAGCTGCAGATCAATTCATTGTTGATCGCCCGTTGCCGGATAATCCCGAAGGAAAGACAATTATTGCCGGCTATCCGTGGTTTACTGACTGGGGAAGAGATACGATGATCGCTTTACCCGGATTAACTATTGCCACAGGGCGTTTTGCGATCGCGAAAACCATTCTTCATACTTTTGCTAAATATGTGGATCAGGGAATGTTGCCTAATGTATTTCCCGATGCGGGGGAAATTCCCCACTACAATACGGCAGATGCAACTCTTTGGTATTTTGAAGCAATCCGTGCTTACTATTGTGCAACGGAAGATCAAGAATTTTTAGCCGAATTATTTCCTTTACTTGCGGAAATTATCGACTGGCATCTGAAGGGCACTCGCTACAATATCAAAATGGATGATGATGGTTTACTGTTTGCGGGGGAATCGGGCGTTCAGCTGACTTGGATGGATGCCAAGGTGGGAGATTGGGTTGTAACACCCCGTATTGGTAAGCCAATAGAATTAAATGCTCTTTGGTACAATGCCTTGGTTTGCATGGATTATTTTTCAGGTATTTTAGGTAAGTCTGAGAATCAGTATCAGGAAATTGCTGCTAAAACGCGATCGCATTTCTCTAAGTTTTGGTATGAAGCAGGTGGCTATTGTTACGATGTCATTGATTCTCCCGAGGGTAATGATTCTAGTTTTCGTCCGAATCAAATTTTTGCTGTTTCATTACCGGCCATAGGTTTGGGTACATCTCGAACGGGTGAATATCAAACGGGCGAATTCCAAATGGGCGAATGCCATTCGCCCCTACGGGCATCACAACAGAAAATGGTGGTAGATAAGATTGGGCAGAGGTTATTAACTTCTTCTGGACTGAGATCGCTATCTCCTGAAGACCAGAACTATATCGGCACCTATGGCGGCAATCAGTTACAAAGAGATGGCAGTTATCATCAGGGAACGACTTGGGGTTGGCTAATCTGTCATTTCGTCCAAGCTCATTTGCAGGTATATAATAATCCTGAATTAGCTCGTAGTTTTCTCGAACCAATGGCTAATCATCTCCACGATGCTTGTATAGGAAGCATTAGCGAAATTTTTGATGGCGATATTCCGTGTACCCCCAGAGGTTGCTTTGCACAGGCTTGGAGTGTCGCGGAAGTTTTAAGAACTTGGCTTTTGACATTAGACATTGAGCATTAAACATTAAACATTAAACATTAAATATTAGCTATGAACTAAAACTATGACTAAAGAATCCGAACGTTTGCAACAATCTGGATGGAAAAAATGGGGTCCCTATTTGAGTGAAAGACAATGGGGAACTGTAAGAGAAGATTATAGTGCGACAGGGGAAGCCTGGGATTATTTTTCCCATGATCAAGCGCGATCGCGTGCCTATAGATGGGGAGAGGATGGCATTTTAGGTATTAGTGATGACCAGCAATTATTATGCTTCGCGATCGCGTTATGGAATGGCCAAGACCCGATTTTAAAAGAACGCATCTATGGCCTAACGGGTTCTCAAGGCAATCATGGTGAAGATGTCAAGGATTACTATTTCTATCTTGATAGTACGCCTACTCATTCCTATATGAAAGGATTATACAAATATCCTCAAGCGGAATTTCCCTATGCTGATTTAGAAGCGGAAAATCAGCAACGCGGACGAGAAACTAGAGAATATGAATTATTAGATACGGGAGTTTTTAATCATAATAATTACTACGATATTTTTGTTGAATATGCCAAAGATACGGCAGAAGATATTTTAATTAAAATTACTATTGTTAATCATAGTGAGGAACCTCAAACTCTTCATTTATTGCCTACATTATGGTTTCGTAATACCTGGTCTTGGGATAAAAATACAAGTAAACCAACAATATCCGTAGGGGCGAAGGGCCCTTAGCCCCAACCGGTAATCGAAACA
>JBCCYD010000112.1:0-15222 GCA_039190385.1 Cyanobacteria bacterium P01_F01_bin.143
GCTGCTTGCTCAATATCCGAGAATATTCTTTTATTAAATAGCTCTCTTTTGGCATAATAATATTTCTTTTTTAAATCTTGTCGCTCAACAAAAGCATAATATTCTTTTTGCCATTGCTCTAAAATATTAATAAGAGTTGCAACATTATTCTTAATTATTTTATATGAATTAATCAAATCAAAATTTATATCATTAATAATAACTTTTTCCACATTGGGATAGTTGCTTAAAACCCAAAATAAAACGGCCCCACTACCGACAAATGGTTCAACATAGACAAACTTATCATGATGTTTATAGTGAAATTCAGAACCAATAACTGTCAATAATTGTGTTTTGCCTCCAGCCCATTTCAAAAAGGGTTTTGCTTGTTTTTCTATCATTTAATAAATATTACTGCTATATTATGGTTTGTCTTCTGGTGGTTCGTCAGAAGATTTATTGGTAGACGATGCCCATTGTGTATTTTCCTTAGAAATCAAACTTTCTATTCGTTCTACTAACGCCTTCAAGGGAGCCTCTCCATCATAAGGAGGTGATTTTGTTAGATAGAGATATTTTTCATGCTTTAATGTTTCAGCAGTCGTACGATATTGAATCCAATTTTCCTGAAATTTATACAGTGAACTGGCTGCGGCAGAAATCGCAATTACAACACCCAGAATACCAATAATTAATTTTGAATAGGAAAAGTCTTGCATTCCAGCAAGAAAAGGAATCACAGCAGCAGAAACAATCTCAGTTAATCTTAACCGTTTATAGTATTTTTGATTGTATTGGCTTTTTTTGCTGTACCAGCGTATTTGATCTTCTAGGCGATCGCTAAGATATTCATTATCGTCCATTTTAAGCCTCATTTCGCTTGAATCATACTTGGTTTATTTTACTTGAAGCCTTGTTTCTTGATGACCCAATAATTTAACCAAAATTAAGACATGCTATACCAGAACAGAATAAATGCATCACAGAATTTAAAATATGAGCAGCCAACAATTTGCCCGAACCTTTTACAAAATTAGTAAATATTTCTGTATATTCTTCATTTGTTTTACTTTAGCGATCGCGTTAATCAATTAATCAATCAACAACGTCTCTGAATGATAGACAGTGAGCAGTAGGGGCGAATGGCTGCCCCTACAACAGTTAGCAGTTCAAAATGCAATAAAAATACGAGAGCCTTATTTCAGCTCTCGCAACTTTGCAATATTCAACTAAATTTCTCGTTAATTACGATTAAACTATGCGGGTACAGCTTCTTTAGCTACAGTTAGTTTATCGTAAGTTTCGCGCATTTTGAGCCCAACTAAGACTTGAAATAAACCAGTTCCATTATTAGATCCAGGATAATCTTTATGCTTGAGAAGCAGCTCAGTCATTTCACCATAATGTTGAGTTCCAGTTTTGCTGAGATGGCTTTCAATGTAAATCATTTCTTC
Source organism: Cyanobacteria bacterium P01_F01_bin.143 (assembly GCA_039190385.1). Classification (GTDB taxonomy): domain Bacteria; phylum Cyanobacteriota; class Cyanobacteriia; order Cyanobacteriales; family Xenococcaceae; genus Xenococcus. The sequence goes on from JBCCYD010000112.1 coordinate 1,437, forward strand.
AAGATTATCAAATTGACCATCCACTTCAAGAACAGAAACCTCGTTCCCAAAGATATTATCTGGCCCATAATACATCTTGATGCCAGGATAAGCACAAGTTAGTTTACGACCACAAGGTCTCCAATCAATAGTGGAACCTTCGTCAAACAGATAAGCAGTCTCGAAGTTCTCTATTCCTTCTTTCTGAATCAGACGAACTCTTAGTAAGTTACTTTCTTTATCATCGGTTAACTGAGTTGGTAATACTTGAATTACCACATCAGCAAATTCTCTTTGAACTTCGATGTAAGCTGTGAAATCAGGTTTTCTCGCTTCAATAGAAGCCAAGATATCCTCATAGGTATGACCACGCTCAGCCATATCTCGTTGGATTTTCCATTGGATTTTAACTTCGTCACTAATATCCAAATAAACACTGAAATCAATCAATTCGCGGACTCTAGCATCATATAAAGGATGAAGTCCTTCGATTACCACTACCTTATTAGGCTCAACTTTCTCTGGAGGATCAAGTTCTCCAGTTTCATGGTTATAAATTGGTTTATCAATCGTGTTACCTTCTTTAAGAGCTTTGATTTGCTCGTACATTAAATCAAAATTATTAGCCTTAGGATTTAATGCGGTAACACCTGCTGCTTTTCTTCCCTTGCGGTCTAGACTATGATAGTCATCCAAGCAAATAACAGTCATAAACTCTTCGCCAAATAGGTCAGTTAAGCGACGAAGAAATGTTGATTTACCACACCCGGAGTCTCCCGCAACTCCGATAAGCACCACGCGGTCAAGATCGGCAGACATAGTTTCCCTCTATTACAATAGTTTTTATTTAAATTAGTTAGACTCAACGTTGAGCTGATTTTCCGTAAGTATTTGATACTGACTATTAACTTTCTTTGACAAATATTACCAGATGCTACTCACCTCTACAAGAGATCAGAGAAGCTTCAATGACCAATCGCTATCCATTCAATAGTTCAATTTTAAATATATTTTCTACTGGTCGAGTATAAATCCGCTCTTCCCAACGAATAGCAGTCAAAAAAGTTGAGACCGAAGCCGTTTCTACTACGTCAACTCCCCATTCTCCTGGTTGCAGGGAAGTAGGGTTACTACTAAGCGGTGGTGTCGTTTTTTTCCCTGCCAAAATTAAAATATTTGGCAGCTTAGCCGTTTCAGGTTTTTCCTGTAGCCGCCGCTGTTTAAGAGCTTGAGCGCATAATTCGCCAATCTTTTGCGGGGCAAATTCACTAGTAGAGAATAGGATTTCAACATTCCAATGGGGATTATTAATAAAGCTCACCTCGATATTATCTTGACTATTGAGGGCATCAATAAATACTTGGGCAAATTCTTCTTCTGTTAATTTGTCAAATATTTGGTCATACAAATCGAAGTTGTGGGAGAGTAACATTCTCCCTGTTGTAGATTTATCCACAGCAATCATTCCCTAATTAAAGTATTAATTGATTTTATTTAGTTTTTTGCTCAATAACTACTCAGGAAACCATTTAGCCTCCAAGGTTGTAATCTCCCCACTTTGACGCATCCGCATAATAATAGAATCCAACTCTTGAGTTAACTCACTATCAAAAGGCAAGGCAAACCCATACAAATCGGTAGCTAAAGAAACATCCGCAATAGATAAATCTACTTCGGGATTTTGGCTTAGATAGTAAATAAAGTCGGCATCATTATCAATCAGTCCTTCAGCTTTATTTTCCATTACTAAATCAATAGCTTCTTCAAAAGTTGGCGCTTCAATAGTTCTTGCGCCATAGTAATCTGCCCAGGCACCGCTAGCCCAGCCGCTAACTGTGGCAATTTTCGCGCCCCGTAAATCTTCTACTGTGGTGAAACGAGGACTATTCTGAGGAGACAAAGAAATAGTAATAGCAGACGCCAGACCTGCGGTGATAGAAGATAGAGCTAATAATGTGATCAACATCCAAACAGCAGATATCAAACGGCCTAGATTAGAAACAGGAGCAAAATCTCCATATCCCACTGTGGTCAAGGTAACCATCGCAAACCACATGCCATTTCTCAGACCAGTTTTGTAATCTTCGGGGAAACTCTCAGAATTGACTTTACGTTCTGCCAACCAAATTAGATTGCCAACAATAAAAATAGACACAACTAATAGTGCTAAAGAAGAAACAGCTGCAATACCAAGAAATGGCTTGAGCCGATCCCACAGCGTCGGTGGTTGAGATGGGGTCAAAACGACTATCTCAAGTTCCCCAATTGGCAGAGTAAATTCTACTTTTTCCAGTCGTTCAGGTATGATGCTGATTGGCCCGACCAGAATATCAATCTCTCCTTGGTTAACCGCATCAATAGCAAGCTCATAGTTATCTTGGGGAACCCATTCATACTCGATCGCTTTTTCTTGAGCAATTTTCTCCCAGATATCGACAATCATGCCATCAAGCTTTTCTTCTTCTTGAACCACAAAAGGCTCAGAATCTTTGACGGGAATTCCTACCCTCAGAGGTGCTGCTCCTGCTTCTGAAGAGATTGTAATGGCTAATAGCAATATGGACCAAAAAATACGATTGAGTTTAAACATATATCTAAATCTTAATGCTCCAACTTTATGTAAACTTGAACGAACTACGTACTCAAAACGATGAATTATGCCCCTTCAAGGACGTAGTCGTAATTCATCGTTCTTACTTTTGACGACCTTTATTCAACTAATGTTTGTTGACTAGATGTTGTTTCTGGAAGCAACTTATCTAGTTTAATTTCCTGTTGAGGTGCAGTTAATTGAATATCTAAATCTTGGATGCGTTTTTGTAACTCTTTGAGCAAATCAACATAAACTTCCCAATAGTCATCAGTCTTCGACCATGCGGTTAAATTAATATAAACATAGTAATCATAATGGCCATTCCAAGGAAACCAACTAGGTGCAGGCGTATCTAGTACCTTCGGATGTTCAGCAACAATATCCATCCACATTTGGCGAACTTGACTTAGATCTTGGGTAAATTTAACATGAATTGCCAAACCAATCTTACGGATGTCTGCATGGGTATAGTTAATAATGTCACTTCCCCAAACAGTGTTATTCGGCAAGGTAATGATACTTCCGCCAAAGTCCTTTAGTTTCGTACTAGCAAGAGAGATTGAATCGACATAGGCCCAATAGCCTGAAACCTTGATTTCATCGCCCACATCAAAAGGTTTATTGATTAGTAGCATTAAGCCACTAGCAAAATTCGCCAGGTTACTTTGTAGAGCGAAGGCCAAGATGAAACTTGCACCACCTATAAGAGCTAAGATAGGCCCTAAATTCACGCCAATGGCGGCCAATGCGAGCAAGAAACCCAGGACTACTGTCCCGCGTTTGATGATCATAACGGCAAAGTTGCGGAATAGAGTAGATATGCCGCCGACACGGGTAAGAATATTATTGGTGATCTTGCCTATTTGAGGGGCAATAATCACTGAGAGTAGCAAAATACCGCCAAACTTAGCAATATTGAGAATCAGGTTCAAGCCCCCATCTTCTGAAGTGAGCCAACTAACAAGTCTGACTCCTAGACCTTCTGTATCTGTGAGATCGAGATCAACACTACTAGCGGCGTCAATATATTTACGATAGGATTCACTATCGCCGCCTTTATCGTCTAGGGCATCTAAAACAGCAGTAAAGCGATTAATTGTACCTGATCTTTCTAATTCTAAATCAGTTACATTCCGCACAAGTTGTTTTTTTAAGGCGTCTTCTTTCTCAATTTTTTGATTAAGTCCGTCTGAAAGCTTGAGGAGTTCTTGGTCGGCTTCTTGAAACGTAGACTGAGCTGGATTGGGAATATCGAGGTTTTTTTCGATGTTTTCTAGATTGGATATAGCTTGAAGAAATCCTGTTTCAATCTTTGCTGCTTTTTCGGCTAGATTTTCTGTGGGCAAATCGCTCTCCGCGATCGCATTAGGAAACTCAGCTATAATTTTTCTCAGCTCTTCGCGATCGCTATTTACTCCTTCACGAGCCGCGATCGCTTCAGCTTCCGCTTCTTGATAGGCTGCTGAATTCGGTACTGTCCTGTCTAATCGGTTGTCGGCTCTTTCTAATTTATTTATTGATTTTTCGAGAACATCAATTCCTTCTGTCAGAGCTTGATATTGAGGTACATCAGTCGCCAGATCTTCGCGAATTTTTGATGCTTGTTTTAAAATTTCTTTGGCTTCATTGAGTCCTCGTTCTTTTCTTCCTTGCCTTACCGACTCGATCAAAGCTTCATTTTCTGCCAATTTTGCTTCCCTGGCTCGCAATTTTTTAGTGGAACCAATTGCTGCGTCTAGAGCTTCTTTTGCTTCTTCTAGTTTTGCCGTGGAATTTGAGTCATTCGCCGTTTGAGCTTTGTCTGCTGCTGCAAGCTTAGTTTGCGCATCTTCAACCAGTTTAAGAGATCCTTGCTGAATGTCTAGCTTGCGGTTTTGGTGCTTAACTGCAATTTCAGTATTACTGATTTTTTGGACCTTATTTTTCAGTAATATTAGCCAGGCTGCGGCCTCATCTTGCAGTTCCTCTAAAGTGAGAGGTTTTGCCAACAATTCTAAGTCTTCAACTTCAATACTAGGATTATTGATAGTTATGGCATCAGTTGTGGCATCTCCAGGTATCGCTTCGCCGTCAATAATTGTCTCAACAGTTGTCGATTCGGCTTCAACCTCTTGAGCAGAAACTTGAATCCCGAAAGAGATAAATACGCAGGCTAAGCTTGTCGCAGCAAAAGCTGTCATTCGATATAACTTAAATCCCATAAGCTTATAACCTTATTTAGTTTTTTCCCGAATGTAAACGAAATAAGATTTTAATCCCTAGAATCACCCCAAAGATCTCTTAGTTAACAAAAATTTTATTTAAAATTTGGAAAAAGGTAATAAACAGTTATGCTAATTACCATGTTTTTTCTACTTACATTATGGTCTGTTAGATCTCAGCTTCAAAAGCAACTCCTTCATCGATAAAGTTAGTAAAATTAGCCAGAATATTTTGTCTTTCAGCATCTGTAACAAAAAGATAAGTTCCTGGTACAGCTTGATTTTGTAAACGATAGAAATCTACTCCGAGATTTGCTGCCCCATCATAAACATAGAAAGCAATCCCTTCCTCGACAAAGTTGGGAAAATTCTCCCGAATATTTTGGCTTTCGGCCTCTGCTGCATAAAGATAGCTTCCTGGAACATTACTATTTTGAAAACGATTGAGCCCAATTAACCCATCTCCTGGGGCACCAGCTGCTCTAAATGCTTGTCCCTCTTCAATAAAGTTGGGGAAGTTCTCCCGAATATTTTGGCTTTCGGCCTCTGCTGCATAAAGATAAGTTCCAGGAACATTACTATTTTGAAAACGATTAATCGGAGTATCGAAAAGACTATTCTCATTAGTTCCTTGAGTTGATGTGATGACGTTATCAACAGGGACAGTGATGCTATCTTCCAACAAATCAACCGTCAGAATAATATCGTTAAAGTCAAAATCAGCTTCACTAATAAGCTCATCTTCAAAGCCAAACACATTGTCTGCGAGTAAGGTAACGCGATCGTAGTTGACTTGAATCGACCTTTCCGAATCAATAAAAGGGACATAGGCAAAAGTATCTCCCGCATAAAAATTATTGGAATTAGAACTGAGCCATTCTTCTGCTGTCGCACCGACAATAATGAAAGGAGCATAATAACCTTCTGTTAATTCGATATTTCCCCCACCATTACTATCAAATTCAAACACTCTTTGGCCGATCGCAGTAGCCAAGTAGTTATTTTGATCTGGAGTTACTAATGTTTCTGTTACAGGGTCTAAAACTGCTCCCTGGGCATTTTCCAAACGGAATAAACCTACCCGATTATTGTGTGGAGAGTCACTTGATACGCCAATATTGGCGATTATGCTGGCTCCCTCTTCGAGAATGGAAAGATCAATAATTTCCTTTTGGAGATCTCCCTGTCTTCTAGAACTTAGAGCTGAGTTGGGAATTGTACTAGCATCAACAACTTCTAGGTTTACAACCAAATCATCATAGTCGTTATCTACACCATCTTCCCAATATAAAGTTAAACCATTGTCATTGCCAGTAATGATTAAATGATCTTGGAAATTAGAATTTGCTTCGGGGAACCCAAATAAAACCTGTGGTGCTGGATCATAAAAAAATAAGGGAGTATTAGACAAGATCATATCGGTAGTGCCACCAGAAACTAGATAAAATCCTAGTTTGCTACCCACATCAAAATTAATTAAGCGAGTTAAATCTTCTCCATCTAATAAGAAATCGGGAAGAGCGGTAAAAATAGAGCGAGAAGTGATCCTGGTGAGGGCCAATTGTTGGTAATCGGCTTCACCAGGGAAAACACCGTCAATAGAACCAAAATCATCATCAACTTCAAAAACACCTATTTCGTTAATGGAATCAGTATTTGTCCCAGACAAAGTAAACTTTAGTTTTGCCGAAGCTGGCTCATCCGAACCGCCGATGGTTAAGATATCTTGTTCATTAGCAGTCAGTGTTGCATCGGCGATGATTGGGGAGGTCGACAAACTTCCTTCTTGAAGAAATACTGCAGAATCATAAATTGAATCACCTGTGTCGGCAATAACTAGCTTCAGATGATGAGTTTGTCCAGGGATAACAAAACCTCTAACGCCTAAAACGGTAGTTAAACCATCAAATTCTGTACCAAAAGGAGCTGCAACTTCAACTTCATCGTCATCAACATCAAGATCATTATTTTTGAAAAAATCAACGTTTTCGACAGCATTGATGTTATTAATCGATACAGGAATATTTGTTCCAGGAATTAGCGCAATATTTTCGCCATCTAAGAAAAAAGCAAAAATATCGTTGAAGGAGCTATTTGCAAATTCATTGTATTCATCTGAGGCAAAAACATATTCAAAAACGAATTCTTCGTTTTCTGGAATAAAATCAAACTCTAGAACGATCGCATCGTTGGTATCCCCTTCTGGTAGTTCTTCGCGATCTTCTTCGTTAACTTCGTCAAGAAGATTAGGATTAAGAATAAGATCTAAATCGAGATCTCCTGGGGTTCCCAATCCTTGACCAGTACTATCACTATCGTTCGGTCCAGCCGCATCAATAATATCTCCCGTACTGAGAATAATCCCTGATTCTATGCCAATATCTTCAGAAAGACCGCCTTCAAAATAACCAATGGCTCGTAAGGCGTTTAATCCAGTACTGAGTTCGGTAACTTCTTCTTCTGGTTCTGACTCAACAATGATATCAGCGTTATCGCGATCTCTATCATTATCTAATACTACGGTAGTTACAGGAGTATCTTCATCGGTAATAACGATATCATTAACTGCTTCTGGTTCATCATTAATTGGATTTACCGATACGAGTACCGTTGCTGAACTGGTTAAGCCATTTTCATAATTGATGGTGTAAGCATAACTATCAGTCCCGTTGAAGTCTAGATCAGGAATGTAGGTAATAGTGCCATCAGCGTTCACAATAGCGGTTCCGTTATCAGTATCGATAATAGTACCATCAGCGCTAACAATAGCAGGTTCGTTAATACCATCAGTAGGAAATGTTAATTTATCTATTACGGCAACAGTGAAGGGAATATTCTCATTGGTAATCAAAAAATTATCAACTGCACTATTGGGATTCACCGTTACGAACACTGTTTCTGATCTGATTACCCCATCGCCATCATCGATTGTGTAGGTATAGCGATCAGTCCCGTAAAAGTTTTGCTCAGGAGTATAGATAATGGTGCCATTCTCGTTAACAGTGGCGGTTCCATTTAGCCCATCAGTCGTGACTGTGATGGTGAGGGGATCTTCATCTAAGATTTCAGTAGAAACCGCAGTATTTTCATTGGTGATCAACAAATTATCAACTGTACTATTTGGAGTCACCGTTACGAAGGCTGTTTCTGATCTGGTTACGCCATTACCATCATCGATAATGTAGGTATATCTATCAGTTCCGTAAAAGCCTGGCTCAGGAGTATAGGTAATAGTTTCATTGGCGTTAACAATAGCATTTCCATTAGTTCCATCAATGACAACTGTTACAGTAGATGGGTTATCAAGTTCTAGGTCGTTATCTGATACTGCAGTAGTGATGGAAATATCTTCATCGGTAGTAACGATATCATCAACCGCACTATCTGGATTTACCTGTAAGGATACTGTTGCTAAATTGATTCCGCCATTGCCATCATCGATAGTATAGGTATAGCTATCGTAACCGTAGAAGTCTTGATGGGGAGTATAGGTAATGGTGCCATCATTGTGAACATTAGTGGTTCCGTTGGCAACATTAGTGACAATGTTTAAGGTTAGGGGGTAAGTTAAGCTATCTGTGCCGTCATCCAATACTACGGTAGTAACGGGAATATCTTCTTCTGTGACAACGACATCATCAACTGTCTCTTCAACTGTTAGTGGATCGGTATTTTCTTCATTGTTATCAACTGGTAATCCAGTAATTTGAATGGAATCACTTATTACCTCAACTCCAGTTCCCACCAGAATATTAACTAAATCCTCAGGACTACGATTTAAATCATTAACCCAATTAATGAGATTAGTAGTAGTTAAAGCCATAGGTATTGAATCAGCAAGCTCGCTTTCAAGTTTTATGCCCTATATTTCCCAAAATTATCTAATCTTTTAACTTGCTGAAGTAATAAGTAATAATTAGGTTTGAGGAGTTGGGGGGGTAAGGAAAGATTAAAGAGCAAAAGGACAAAAATTATACTTGGCTGGATAAATCTTTAGAAACGATTCATCGTGCTAATTGGTATCGTTCTGTGAGGTCGATTTCCGGTCTTCCTGGTGCAGAAATAGAGTTAGATGGTCGTAGCGTGATTAATTTTGCTAGCAATGATTATCTAGGATTGGCTGGTGATACTCGTTTGATCGATGCAGTTGTAGAAGCTACGAAAAGCTATGGTACAGGAAGTACGGGTTCTCAATTACTTACTGGACATCGCCCATTGCATCGGGATTTGGAAAGGGCGATCGCGTCTCTGAAACAAACTGATGATGCTTTGGTTTTTAGTTCGGGTTATTTGGCAAATTTAGGCACAATTGCCGCGTTAGTGGGCCAGAAAGATTTAATCTTGGGAGATCAATATAATCACTCTAGCCTAAAAAATGGGGCCAAACTCTCTGGTGCGATCGCGCTTGACTATCTACACTGCGACATGTCAGATTTAGCCCAAAAATTACAAGAGCATCGTCATAATTATCGTCGTTGTTTGATCACCACAGATAGTGTTTTTAGTATGGATGGAGATCTCGCTCCCTTACCTGAGATACTCTCTTTGGCCAGCAAATATGAAGCAATGGTTTTAGTTGATGAAGCCCATGCCACAGGAGTTATGGGGGAAACAGGGGCAGGATGTGTCGAATATTTTAATTGCCGCGATCTCGTTGACTGCGAATTAATTCAAATTGGTACTCTCAGTAAAGCACTCAGTAGTTTAGGGGGCTATGTAGCGGGCCAAGCAAACTTGATTGATTTTTTGCGTAATCGGGCTGCAACCTGGATTTATACTACGGGTTTATCTCCTGCTGATACAGCTGCGGCCTTAGCCGCGATCGCAATAGTTAAAGATGAGCCATCAAGAAGAAAACAACTTTGGCACAATATCAATTATCTCAAACAGCAACTATCATCTGATAATTTGTTACCATCCAACTCACCAATTATCTGTCTTAAATATGACAGTCCGACAACAGCCTTAAATAAGTCACGACAGTTACAGGAAGCAGGAATTTTTGCCCCAGCAATTCGGCCTCCTACGGTTCCCACAAGTCGTATTCGTCTATCTCTCATGGCAACTCACTGCTCACAACATCTCGATGCTTTAATCAAGGCAATTTCTTGACCTCACTACTGGCAATTTATAAAAGAGATAGGATTTCTTCTTGCCACTAGAAAGGAAAACATGTTATACCTATTCAGGCAGAAAATAATATTCGTTGCCAATCTAAGGACGTATAGCTCAGTTGGTTAGAGTACATCGTTGACATCGATGGGGTCACTGGTTCGAATCCAGTTACGTCCATAATTTTGCAAAGCACTTTTTTTTGCTTTTTGTGACAGGAAGCATAACTTTGCCGTTTTGGAAGTTTTATGCTTCCTCTGACTCTTGGCAATTTTATGCTTCCTCTTCGAGGATATCAAAAATAGGACTATTCGACTGCTCAAGATACAGATAGATCTAAAATATTAGACTCATAAATCTAAGATAGCTTTTTTCAATACATCTCTGACTTCTTTATAACGCAAATATCCAGGTTGAGAAATTAATTTAGATACACGAGCTTCAGTAGGATACTCTCCTAATTGGTGGAGATTAATTATCGCTTGCTCAATTTCTTTACAGCAAGTTTCAATTCCTCTAGCTTTATTTGCTTGTTGATAGGAACGATATTTGGCAGAGATAGCTTTGCACAAACTAGGAAAATGGCGCTTTAAAGTTCTTTGATCTATTCCTAATCTTTCTGCAACTTCTTTCATGGTTAAAGGAGATATATCTGAACTATGCAAAATATCCTGAAGATGATTCTCGATAGTATTAATTTCAATTGTTTTTGGTGATACTCTTTTAGTACGACAAGAGCTAGGTAATCTTTGAGAGTTGAGCTGTAAAGATTGAAAAGCCTTCTCTTGAAAAAGAACAAAATCTAGTAAGGAAATATCGAAGCAATAACAAATTGTCAATAAGCTTCTGAGTTCAGGTAAACTTTTCTCTCTACACCACATCCAAACAGTATTCTTTGGCAATTCAAAAGTTTTAGCAAATGCAGCAATATTTCCTTCATGGGTATTATTAACGACTAAATTCAAGGATTTAGAGATATTCGCCTTTTCAATTAAGCATTTTTCCTTGGGAATCAAAGAAAATAGCTGTCCAATATTTTTAACTATCCAGAAATATTTGTTAAGTTCAGATTCACTATGATCATGAGGAACTTTAGCAAAACTGCCTAGCCAGAGATCACAATTAGAACAATAACCAACTTTTGTTTTTCCTGTTAACCAAGGAATTGATTGCTCACAATGAGGACAAATATTCTGCAACGGTTGAGAATGAATGGGACAAACTTTAACATCTGCTAATGACCAATATAAAGGTTCATATATAGTCTGTCCTGAGATACGCCATTGTTCGTAACAAGCTGGACACCAAGATTTATTATTTTTGAGCAAATTTCGGTGTGAGAGTACTTGTGAGTATCGCGAAAGGGTCAAAATGTCCAAATTTTCTTGTAACGTAAGTTTTGTGAGAGATTGATTGATTTCTTGTGCTATTTGTCCATGACTATTAATGAATCGAGATTTTTTAAATAAAGCACCAAGATTTCTACTTGAACAATTTTTAATAAAAGTTTGTTTTAAAAGTTCTGTTGTAAACATCATGTTGTGAGCTTCAAAACTGCCTTCAGTAAACATTTGCTCAAAAATGATAAACTTAATATCTTCTCTTCCTGCTTTAATAGCTTCTTCAGGTGTAATTCCAAACTTTTCTGGTACTACATCACCTTTGATTGAAACCATTATATACTTAGGACCTTTCACCCACGTTTGAAAGCCGTTACCAAAAGCAAAAATATTCATCAGTTGTGCTGTGCGATTTTCCCATTTTGCTTCCTGAATTTTTCTTGCTTTAAAATTCCAAAAATTTGTATGTTTACTAATAAATTTTCTTTTTGCTAGGTTAATAGCACGTGCTAACAAAATAGTTCCATGACTATCGCCGGAGAAATTGAGACTTTTATCGTTTTCTATCGCATAAACTATTAAAATAGCAGTATTCTCAATTGCTGGACTTCCGGCTAAACCCATCCGGTGTATTGCAGCATCAATCCAATCTAAATATTTATTAATGAAACCAAAAAGAGGATTTTGTTTGAGAAATGAAGAGTTATTCATATTCGCTACGCCAGTTATTAAAGTATTTGCGTATCTACGACTCCTCTTTGAAGATATATGTTCTAGTTGTCCAAGCCCTGGAATAAATATTGCAAATAATTCGCCATCATCCCCTTCTGGATAATAAGCGACTTCTTGAGTGATAAGGGCAATTGGATTTTGTGCTGCTATCACGTCATCAAAATCAAATACCCTTTCTGTACCGGGATTCTGAAATTGTCCATCAAACTTTTTATCCGGGAATAAAGCCTCCAAAAGCCAGCGTCGCTTATTAGACTGTACGGCACTAGCTTTATATTCATTCCTCATAACCAATTACCTTTATTAAAACTGTGTTTTTGATATTCAGCAAAATTATGAAATACAAGTATTTTATAAGACTTTCCCATAATTAATCAAAACACATAAATATCGTAATAAAAGTATTGCAGTACGCATTAAATATTCTTGTGGGATAAGTAATAACTCCAGCCCTCAGACTATAAGTCTGGAGTTACAAGAGCAAAGCCCACAAAAGTGGGCGATTGATTGGTTTGTTTTAAACCTTAAGAATATCTTTATACGCTCCAACTATCACTTGCGCGATCGCATCCCAACTGTAGTTCAACTGTGCATATTTCCTTGCCTGCAATCCCCTACGCTGTCTTTCTTCTGGGTTTTTCAAAGCGGAGCGTAGTAAATCTGCAATTGATTCCACTTCTGTTGTACCTACCCATCCCGATTCACTACTGCTGACTTGTTGACAAATATGCACTTGGTCTGAAATTATAACGGGAATTCCTGCTACCATTGCTTCAGCTACTGCAATGCCAAAGTTCTCGTAATAGGAAGGTAAAACGAATAAATCGGCAGCTTCAAGTAAAGCTGATTTTAACTCGCCGGTAACGAAACCAGTTATGGTAGTATGCGCCTTTAAAGGTGAATTTTGAATTTGTGACTTAATTTTTTGTTCGTAAATGGGGTCTTGAGGATTGGTTCCAGCTAAGATAAAGTGGAATTCTAACCCTTCATTGAAAAGTTTTTCTAAAGCCGGAATTAATAAATTTAATCCCTTTTTAGGATCGATCCGCGACATAAATAACACTAAAGGTTTATTGTCGGGAATATTAAATTGACTGGAGAGGCAAAATTTTGTGTCTCTAGATTTTTTCTCTACTTCCTTGACACCGAGGGGAATGACTAAATCTCTGGTAGTTGTACCAAACCTGTGGGAGACTTTCGCTTCTTGTTCGCTGGTAAAGTGAATAGCAGCAGCTTTTGCTATATTAGGACGTTCTAAAACTGCAGCATAAAGTTGTTTTAATTGCTTTTTTTTACGTAAATCAGCAGGATCTAAGGTTCCTAAAGGACGTAAAATATAAGGTAATTTTTTGGCACGACAAATAGCAGCTGCGATACTACTTACCGGAGAAAATAAAGCATGAATATGAGCTAAATCATATTCGCTAGCATGATTATTTAACCATTTTAATAAATCAATAGAAAACTTGTAGCGACGAAACGGCGAACATTTGAAATAAATGATTTCATAACCATTTTGTTCTATGGGAGAATTTAGCGGAACTTCCATTGGTTTTTGTCCGGTATCCCCATTACTATCAGTTGTGAGAACTGTAACTTTTATACCTCGATCTGCTAAAGCAGGTGCAAGTCCCAATATCATTTGACTGGGACCACCATAAATGAGAGAAATTGAAGGAACTATTTGTAATATTCGCATAATTATTAGTTGTTAGTTGTTAGTTGTTGATTGTTAGTTGTTAGTTGTTGGTTGTTAGTTATAGAGATACGTTGTCGCGGAACAAAACGCACCTAATCTTGCTAATAACTATCTACTATTCACTAACAAC
>JBCCYD010000113.1:0-15076 GCA_039190385.1 Cyanobacteria bacterium P01_F01_bin.143
AACCTGCGAAATATCCATTTTAATCTGATTTTTTCCAGTTTGCGATCGCTGTTAACGGGAATGAATACTAATAAAATATTGATTATAAACCCTTAAGGAAAACCATGGAATCCCATCTCAAAGGTGCGAAATGTCGGTTCCCAATCAGTTCCTCTGTAATTAGCAAATTCAGTACTAATTGTTTGACCAAAGTGAAATGGTGTATTCGTTCCTGCACGAGCTGCATATTCCCATTCAGCTTCTGAAGGCAATCGATATTCATTTCCTGTTTTTTGAAAAAGGCGATCGCAAAACTCCCTAGCATCTTCCCAAGATACTTGCTCTACAGGTCGTAGCCATCGATCTATTCCTTCGTAATCTTTTTTGAAACTAGATGGATCAGGATTTAATTCTCTTCGCACTTTTTCCCAACTTGCTATCTCTCGCCATTGAGCTTGAGTAATTGGATAACGTCCCATAAAGAAATTAGCTAAATTTACCTTATGCCTAGGACTTTCGTTTTTATACCAATCAGAATCGTAAATTTTGCGAAGTTTTGCTATCTCTTCCTCCTCAGTTCCCATCCAGAAACTACCACCAGGAATTGAAACCATGTCCAGGGTCACTCCATTACCCAAATCTTCAGCAAAATATTCGGCTTGCTTTGTTTCTCGCTTATTCTCTTTCCCATAATCATCAACGGTTACAACTTCAAATTCAAAAGTTGATAAACCAGAAGATTTCTTCTTAACAGGTTCCTTTTGCGATCGCTCTATAACAATTTCAGGTTTAACATAGTCATCATTAGTAGATTTCTCTCCTGATTTTTCAACAATAGGTTCAGGTTCTACTTTTCTCTCTACTGTTTGACCCTGAGACTGTACCCAAATTTCTCTTAAAGAACTTAATGCTTCTTCCTGATCAAACCTAATCAATCTCGTCCATAAAGCTTCTGCTAATTTCCAATTTTTAGCTCGTTCTGCCTTCAGAGCATCAATCTTCATTACAGCAATATCCTGATCTGTTGGTCGAATATATTCAGGCAACAAAATCAGATGATACTTACTAGCAGGTTCAATAACCGATCGCGGAGTTTGTCTTGGCTTTCCATAAACACTATTAATCTCCTTCACGCGATCGCGCAAGCGACGATTCAATCTTTCCACCGTGGCACAATTATTTTCCCCTTGAAAATCCAAAGACTCCAACAAAGCATAGGTAAAAGAACCATGCTCCAGCTCATCAATCTCATAGGAAAACTCATTCGGACTACAAGAAGCAATAGTGATACCTTCTTCAACTCCAGACCTCGTCCGCTCTTATTTCCCTCGCGACAAGCATCGATAAACAACATCACGTTATCTGCACCTGACCGCCGCAGACGTTCCACAATAAAATTAGTCGAAATAGCCGTTTTCTCAATCAATAACGAATCCGCAGAACTATCGGCAAACATCAAATAATCTCGATCCTGATAACGCGATCCATGACCACTAAAAAAGAACCAAAGATTATCCCCGGGCTTCAGAAAAGACTTTTTAAATCTCCGATCAAGAAATCGAATTACAGTCGCAAAAGTCGGTTTCGCCTCAAAAGGATCACCAGCATCGCTTATCGGCGGCGCATTATCAGCAAAATAATAAACCTGTGACCCAGGAAATCCCGCCTTATCAATCAACCAATTTTTCATCCGCTCCGCATCCCGCACTGCAAACTTCAAAGGTTGCAAATCGTCATATTGATTGATGCCAATACAAATTGCCCAATTAGCCATTATTTCACTTAAACTTCAATTTGATAGCTCACTTGCCATCAACTTCACCACCTGCCCCTAACAAGCTTACCTAAAACTTACCATTTATTTCAACTGTAAGTCTCACAGTTAATCCTTACAATTAAATCGCGATCGCGAGAAGTAAACTTAATGATAATCATTTTATACCAGCCTTATCGCGAAACTGTTTTTTTGTTGGAGTTAAATCGTCAAGGATACTGAGTAAGCTATTGATGAAAAATATAATGCCAAACATTTCTAAAAATTCTTCAACACTAGCGAGAGCAGCATGAATAAAATCCTTTTCTCCTCGAAAAAACTCCCAATATCCGCCAATTATTTCTAGACCTAAAGCACCTAGAATATAAATCCCTGCCGATAGCAAAAATAAAGTCCGAACTCTTTTATTTAGTCTTTTTAGGAACCCCAGGTATGCCAAGAAAAAAACTACTACAAAGGCAATTCCAACAAAAACCCAAGCATCTTTGTAGAGAGCATTGTCTTCATTGAGGAATAGAGTATCCTGAGCATACTTCATCCCCTCATGAAAAGTAAAAGCTTCATCCAAAGCCAAATAGAAAAAGGTGAAAGATAAGAAAGCCCATCTGTAGTAATCACGATCCGTACGCTTTAAAGATGCAATTCTCCCCAAGAGGACCGACGAACATAGAAGTATAAATGAGGAAAAAAAGGCAGGAGGATTTAACTCATCGTTTAAATTAAAATGAGATAAAAAATTTAAGGATGCAATATCACCTAATAAATATTGATCAGTAACATAGAAAAAACCTAAAACAAACAATAGCAGAGAGATAAAAAATAAAATTTTTGTTGTACGATACACAAAATACTTTTTTAAGGAAAAGGGCAGCATTAAGACTAATTCATTTGATATTTGTTTATAGCTAATCTACTGTAGTTTCTCTATTTTTAGCAAAATACATCAATAATACCTACATTTATTGATGCCAATACAAATTTCTCAATTAGCCATTATTCCGCTTAAACTTCAATTTAATAGCACCTTTGCCACCAACTTCACCGCCTGTTCCCAACAAACCTACCTGACCTTTCCCATTAATTTCAACTGTAAGTTCCACTTCATCCAACTGCATTTTCGAGTTACTACGCTCCGCCTGATCGAAAGTCTGTCCCAAAACCTCCAAAAACTGATTCATATTACTCTGCAACTCCGATGATTCGATCCTATTCCAATCCCCACCCCTAATCTCTCTAAGTCTCGCTGCATCCTCACGCGGATCATCATAACTATAACCCCGCCCAGGAGACTTAATCCCTCTAACAACCTCCTCAGTCTCAGATTCCTGTTCTGGAGTTTCATTAGTAATAATCCAAATTCCCTTATCCTCAGACATAATTTTTAGCTTTTAAATTATACGCTTAGCTTTACATTATAGAAGCATGGATATGAATATTAATTTAACCTCAAATTTTATTAAGTTCTTGATGATATATTACGCAAAGAAACTATAAGCAATACACAAGGTATCAAGCCATGAATTCCTTAAATATTAATGCAGCAGACCTCAATGGTAGCAATGGTTTTATTATCAATACCAATGAAGTAAGTTTTGGTCGCACCGCGACTAATTCAGGAGATGTTAACGGAGATGGCATCAATGATATTGTCATTAGCGCAACGACAGAAACGGCTTATGTCGTATTTGGCAGTAATGATATTGGGAATCGTGGTAGTTTCAATACATCTAACCTTGATGGTAGTAACGGCTTTGCGATTAATAGTCCTGATGATAAAAAAATTGGAAGCTCTATAAGTAGTGCAGGAGATATTAACGGAGACGGCATCAATGACACAATAATTGCTGCTCGACAAGGGAATAGTTCTAACGAAAATCTTTACATTGTATTTGGAGATGATGAGATTGGAAATAATGGAAATTTCGACTTATCCAATCTCAATGGGAATAATGGTGTTGTCATTAATGGAGGTGAACCTGCTGTTGCCATTAGCAGTGGTGGTGATATTAACGGAGATGAGATCGATGACTTGATTGTCAGCTCCCAAAATAATAGCTATGTAGTATTTGGTGGTAATAATATAGGTGTAAATGGAAGTTTTGACTTGTCCGATCTTGACGGGAATAATGGCTTCAAAATACAAAATATTGATAATTTTCCCATTCAGTCATTAAGTAGCGCAGGGGATCTTAATGGAGATGGCTTTGATGACGTCTTGATTGGTATCCCCAGAGCATATGTTGATTACAACAATAATTACTATGGAGGAGAAGAAGCGGGTAAAACCTACGTTATCTTTGGTGGCGAAAATATTAGTAATAATGGCAATTTAGATCTAACCAACCTCGATGGAAGTAATGGTTTTGTTGTTAATGGTAGTAACTTTTACGATACTTTAGGATTCTCTGTCAGTAACGCAGGAGATCTTAATGGTGATGGGTTTAATGATCTTATTACAACATCTTATTCAGGAGGCTCCGGTAGCTACGTAGTATTTGGTAGTAGTGATATTGGAAATAATGGTGAACTATATATAAATCGTGATTCTATTGGTGCAGGAGAAGGCTTTGTTTTTTCTGGCGATGCTTATGGAATTGTTAGTAGCGGAGGAGATGTTAATGGTGACGGCTTTGATGATATCACCTTAGGTTTAAGTAAAGATTACGTTAACAATCGTCCTTTTGCTGGTAGAAGCTACACGATCTTTGGCAGTAGCGACATCGGAAGCAATGGAAATTTAGAACTATTAACATTAAATGAAAATGATGGTTTTATTTTTGATGGGGTTAATGAGTATGAAAGTTTAGGAGTCTCAGTAAGCAATCAAGGAGATATCAATGGTGATGGTTTTGATGATGTCCTCCTAAGTGCACCATACAGCGACTTTGATAATGATAATAGCGGAACAATCGGGGAAGTTTATGTTGTATTCGGTAGCGATAATATTAGTGGCAACTTTGGTCAGATTGGAACAGAAGGAGATGATTCGATTGAAGGAAGTCTCAATCCTGATAAACTTTCCGGTTTAGGTGGAAACGATACTATTCGAGGTTTATTTAATAATGACACCCTCGATGGTGGAACAGGAAACGATCTCATTTTCGGCAACAATGGTCGCGATCTCATTGAAGGTGGTGCTGGCAATGATACAGTCTCTGGCAATGATGGTAATGACATTATCAATGGAGGTGCTGGAAACGATAGACTCGTAGGAGATAAAGGCCGCGATCGCATTAATGGAGGGTTAGGTAATGACACTCTCTTTGGCAATCTTGGTGACGATACAATCTTTGGTAGTGACGGAAGAGATCGCATTCTTGGTAATGCTGGAAACGATACTCTCAAAGGTGGTGGTGGTAGTGACACGATCTTTGGTAATGATGGAGATGATCAAATCTCTGGTAACGACGAGTTCGGAGAGGGAATTGATGCAGCGGATATTCTCTGGGGTAATAAAGGAAATGATCGCATAGATAGCGGTTCTGGTAATGACGAAGCAAGAGGGAATGATGGTGATGACACCATTTTTGGAGGCTCAGGAGAAGATACATTATTCGGAGGAGCCGATCAAGATTTACTATCAGGAGGAGGAGGAAATGACCTTATCTTTGGTAACAATGGAGATGATACTCTAGCTGGTTCTGGAGGATTAGATACTCTTTGGGGTGGTGCTGGAAGCGATATGTTCATCGTTTCTCGTGGTCAAAATACCGATCGCATAAAAGATTTTGTTGATGGGGAAGACAAATTATCATTAAGAAACAACGTCTTCTTTAGCGGTTCCAATATTTCTGTAGAAGATCTCTCATTTATTCAAAATGGAACAGCCACTCAAATCAAATTTGGTAACGAATTTCTTGCCGTAGTAGAAAATATTAACGTCGCAGATATTGACGCAACTGATTTCATCTAAATGTGTACAAATTGTTCACATTTTACGGCGTTACTGATTGAAAACAGGAAAAAATATTCTCACTTATCTTCTTTGTGTCTTTCTTTGCGTCTTTGCCCAGAACACGGAACTGGGTAAACGCCTTTGCGTGAGACAAATTCATATCTGCATTCAGCAACACTCATTTTACTAAATTTAAGCTTATGTAATCGCCTAAATAATAGAGTTACACATAATTTTTGTGTTATTATTTTAAACTTGACACAATTTCTGATTGTCACAACTAAATTCTATTTTGAATCTGTATTTTGAGAAGGTTCGGTTTGATTATTATTCACGCTAACACCTCGATACTTTAAGTTACCTTTTCGCTGTGGCTGTGCTTGTTGTTGTGAGACCTTAATATAATAAGGTTTTCCGCGATATGTCCCCATTAGCTTCTCTTGTTCCAGACTGGTATTTTGCTGATCGGATTCAACTTTCGATAGTTGAGAATCTTCCGGTTCTAATTCGCCATTCTCATCTGTCTGTCGCCAAAATTTATAGGAACTCGCGATCGCGATCGCAAAAACAACCATCTTGACTTCCCAAGGAGCAATGACCAAACTTAAGATAAAGCTAAAAAATGTTAACGAACCCATCAAGTAACCAATTTCATCGGAGGAACGCTTAGCCACATAGCTTGCGCCAATACCAGTTGCTAGGGGAATTAAAAAGAATAGATTCATTTTCTACTTGAGATTCAGTTGCATTTTTGCGCTTAATTAATAAAGGTACTACAAAACTTAATCCCATGAATGATTAATTCGCTACACTTATATATCTCTAGCTATTGGGAAAATCAAAAAATGAATGATATGAATATGAGTTCTTTCCCGTTGCGGTTGCCTCGCTCATTAAAAGAAGAACTAGCTAGGGTATCTCAAGAAGACAATACTAGTATGAATCAATTTATTACGATCACGATCGCGGAAAAATTAGCCATGTTTAAAGCTGAGGCTTTTTTTGAAAAGCGTTCTCAAAATGCCAACTACGATACTTTTGATAGATTGATGAATCGCGATCATGGAGAACCGCCTCGTCCTGGAGATGAACTATTTTGATTATTAACATGACACTTATTAGTCTTCAGTTAGTACTTTGCGGAAAATAATCTTATCATCACCGGCCTTGTAATAATCCCGAATTCGAGCTTCTTCCTCATATCCATTTTTACGATAAAACGTACGAGTTTTCTCAAAATCTGGCAGTCCAGAAGTTTCTACTAATAGTAGGCGATCGCCTCGCTCGGTTAACATCTTTTCCACATAACGCAACATTTCCCCACCAATTCCCTGCCCCTGATAGTCGGGATGAACTGCAATAAAATACAAATTACTTACCCCATCAGCATAAACCTCTGGGGCACCATAGGCGACTCCTCTGGGTTCACCATCATCATAAGTAATCCAAAAACTATCTGAGTCTCCCTCAAAAGATTCTGCCAACATTTCCTCCAGCGCTTCAAGTTCTGGTGGAGTGAATAAATTAATAGCTTCCGCGATCGCCATTAAAGCTTGTTGGTCATCAGGCGTAGCGAGTCGAATCATTTAAAAACTCCTAATTTCTCATTAATTTCGTGAATCCAACCATTTTTGCAATGACTTCTGACTTTCTCCTGATGACTGACCAAAAATAATATTTTTCACACTAATATCCTCATCTAAATCAGGCCAATGTATTCCTTGTTTACTACCAGTGAGCTGCCAATTATTTCGCTCATCAGATGAACCATGTAGCAGTCGAGGATACCAAGCAAGAGGAACCGCGATAATGCGTCCATCGGATAAACTAACGGTTAAAGAATCATCTGAAGTTATAACTAATATAAGCTTTTCCATAATCTTTATTATAGTTACAGCAACTGAAATTTAACGAATACAACTTGAATCTGTCAAAGAGAGAGCCGATCACGGATTTTCCCGCCTACAATAGTGAATCGAAGCGAACAAGATTAAAATCGTTTATCAAATGCGATCGCTCTTTTATGATCAACTTAAGTCAATTACACAACGCTTTTACTCTATTTTTAAGTTTGTTAGTCGAAGCTATTCCTTTTTTGTTGCTAGGAGTATTACTTTCTAGTTTCCTATTACTAGTAGTTGATGAACGTAATTTAATCGCTAAATTACCCCGAAACCCTATCTTAGGAGCATTTGTTGGTAGTTGTGTCGGGTTTCTTTTCCCTGTTTGCGAATGTGGCAATGTTCCTGTAGCTCGAAGATTGTTATTAAAAGGGGTATCTCCCGCGATCGCGATCGCGTTTTTGCTTGCAGCTCCCACGATAAACCCTGTAGTAATCTGGGCAACTTGGGTAGCCTTTGGCGAACCTCAAATTGTTATTCTCAGGGTCGTCTTTTCCCTCATTATTGCCACTACTGTAGGAATCATTTTCAGTGTTCAGAAAGATGCTATAGGTCTACTCCACCCCACATTAGAAAGACGTCTCAAATTCAATCTGCGATACAACAACCTAGAATCTAACTTTTCAGAAAAAGAAGAAGTTCCTTTGTTGCTTCAGTCGGGAACCTTTTTGCTAAACAAAACGGGACAACCTCAAATAATGGATCAGTCCTTAACCACTGCTCCCAGAAGACAAACCTCTAAAAAGCTATTCTCTTCTCGGAAGATGCAATTGTTTTTGGAGAATGTCAACCAAGAATTTCAGGAGTTAGGTGGGATGCTGATTCTTGGGAGTGCGATCGCAGCCATTATTCAAGTCTTTGTACCTCGGGAAGTCGTTTTTAGTTTAGGGCAGGATAGTATCACTTCAATTTTGGCAATGATGTTTCTTGCCGCGATCGTTTCTATTTGCTCGACAGTAGATTCCTTTTTTGCCCTATCTTTTGCCGGAACTTTTACTAGTAGCTCTCTGCTAGCTTTTCTTGTCTTTGGCCCAACAATAGATATCAAAGCGATCGGGTTAATGCTCTCAATCTTTAAGCCCAAAGTTATTATTTATCTATTTGTAATCGTTGCTCAACTAACTTTCTTGATGACATTTATCTATGATTACTTGTTTTAAAAGCTTTTGTAGGTGAAGTAGTTTAATTTTCCAGGTGGTTGAGATTGGGTTCGCGATCGTCATATATTTGAATTTTTAAACATTGTTTTCATATGCTGTTTGATCTTGGAATCTTCGCACCTTTTAGGTGGGAGAGTATGTCAAACCAAAGTTAAAACCTCTGCCGTGCAAACCTTTCGAACCCTAATAACCGTTGATTAATTTCATTAAGATCGTAAAATTCAGAATCAAAATCCCCTCCTAACCACTCCAAAAAACTTTCATGTTCGGGATGATTGGGATCTTGGATCGCCTCTAAAAATTCCATGTATCCCCACGGACCTCCACAATCTTCAGGAGGACAGGCTCGTTTGGCTTTAATACAAATCGGATAAGAAACTTTTGGTTCTTTCGGTAAAATTTTCTCAACTAAAATCAAATGTTCCCAACTATCCCCAAAGTCGTAGGTATAAAGAAACTTAGCTTTTTCCTTTTTAATAAGAGAAGCAAGTTTTGCCTTATTTTCATCTTTGAACCCCAAGCCATAATTCGGTTCGGGTTTGCCATATTCAATTCCACCAATAGTAAAGGAATGTAAGTGGCAGTTGTACCAACCCATCGCTGCTTGAATAATCAGGTGCAACTGTAACAGAGTGATGGAACTTTCTACTTGTACTCGTCGCCAAAGAGGAGGTTTAATATTTCTGAGCGTAATCTTTAATTGATAGATAGTTGTTTTAGAGGGCATGATTTTAAGACTTACGATAAATGTAGTGTAGCGCTAATATTAGCTCTAATATTTTTCATTTTGATAAACGTAACTATTTGTGTCTCTTCGTCAATTAATCGATATGATATTTAGCGGCTCGCAATTATAGAGAACTCTTATGGCTAAATATGTATTTGTAACGGGTGGTGTAGTTTCAAGTATTGGGAAAGGTATAGTAGGTGCGAGCTTGGGCAGATTATTTAAGTCTCGCAATTATTCAGTATCAATTCTTAAACTAGATCCTTATATTAATGTTGACCCAGGAACGATGAGTCCTTTTCAACATGGAGAAGTTTTTGTTACCGATGATGGTGCGGAAACGGATCTGGATTTGGGACATTATGAAAGATTTACCGACACATCCATGTCTCGTCTCAATAGTGTAACGACGGGTTCAATTTATCAGGCGGTAATTAATAAGGAAAGAAGAGGGGATTATCAAGGGGGAACGGTTCAAGTTATTCCCCATATTACTAATGAGATTAAGGAACGAATTCATTTGGTAGCGGATCAAACAGGTTCGGATATTGTGATTACCGAGATTGGGGGAACCGTCGGGGATATTGAATCGTTACCTTTTATGGAAGCAATTCGTCAGTTTCGTAAAGATGTGGGAAAAAACAATGCGATTTATATGCATGTTACCTTGATTCCTTGGATACCTGCGGCGGGAGAGATGAAAACTAAACCGACTCAACATTCGGTTAAGGAGTTGCGATCGATTGGGATTCAACCTGATATTTTGGTTTGTCGTAGCGATCGCCCTTTACAACCAGGAATTAAGGAAAAAATTTCGGAGTTTTGTGATGTACCCGTCGAGTCGGTAATTACTTCTCGGGATGCGAGCAGTATCTATGAAGTCCCGCTAATTTTGGAGCAAGAAGGTTTGGCACAGCAAACTCTGGAGCTTTTACAACTGGAAACACGCCAGCCCAATTTAGCAGAATGGGAACAACTAGTCGAACGGATGAAGGCTCCGAAAACTAAAATTGAAGTCGCGATCGTGGGTAAATATATTCAACTGTCGGATGCTTATCTTTCTGTGGTAGAGGCTTTGGGTCATGCCGCGATCGCCTGTGATAGTGAACTAGAGATCCGTTGGGTTGATGCAGAAGATATTGCAGCCAATGGAGTGGAGAAACATCTTCAAGGAGTTTCTGGCATTTTAGTCCCAGGAGGTTTTGGGGTTCGCGGAGTAGACGGCAAGGTTTTGACAATTAAATATGCTCGGGAACAGAAGATTCCTTTCTTGGGCTTATGTTTGGGGATGCAATGTTCGGTAATTGAATGGGCCCGCAATACAGCACATCTCGAACGAGCTAATAGTTCTGAATTTGACCCTGAAACAATTCATCCCGTCATTAATCTTCTACCAGAACAAAGAGATGTGGTTGATCTCGGCGGCACGATGCGTTTGGGACTATATCCCTGTCGTCTGAAACCTGGGACTATAGCTTTTTCTCTTTACCAAGAAGAAGTGATTTATGAGCGTCATCGTCATCGTTATGAATTTAATAATACCTATCGTAATCAATTCTTAGAAACGGGTTACGAAGTTAGTGGTACTTCTCCTGACGAACGTTTAGTAGAAATTATTGAATTGAAAGATCATCCTTTCTTTTTGGCTACGCAGTTCCATCCTGAATTTCGTTCTCGTCCCAACTCTCCCCATCCTTTATTTTTAGGTTTTGTCAAAGCGATTATGAAATCGACAGAGGTTTTGGATTCGGAGTCATGAATTTAATTTGATGGCTTTTGCGTTGTAGACGTTGTGGATGTTTTTGGCTTTAATTACCGATAATTACCCTTATCGGTAATTCACTTATCCCTTTCTCCCTCTTGTTCCTCAACTTTTTAACTTAAATAGAATAGATTTGTGATTAGGTCTTTTTTCTCAATCGCTCAACATTATCATCGATTGCTTCAGTCCATTCATTACCACTAACTTCCACGGCTGATATATCGCCGACAAAACCACTACTCATTACAATATCAGGGTTGAGATCTCGCAATTTTAGAAGACTATCTACAAGAGAAACTGCACTACCGCCTGCCTTGGAGAGAACTAAAGTAGACCACTTTCCATCCCATTGAAAGATTGTATCGCCAGTAAAAAGATAAATTTTCCCGTATGGTGACTTGTAGAAAAAACAAATGCTGCCGTTAGTATGGCCAGGAGTATTAATGATTTGGATATCGTCCAGACAATGTTCGTTTGCCCCAAAGGTTATATCGACTGGTGCATCCTTACTGATAATCGAGGCTTCCAAAACGCTACAACATAACTTAGAGTCAAAGAGGTCTTTGATGCGATTTAATGATGAACCTGATTCGTCACGGTGGGTTAAAAGCTGATATTCAATACCGCCTAACTCTGCAATTTGCTCTAGATCACCTTCGTTATCAGTATTATAAAAAAGCACATTACCTTCTGGTCTTTGCAGTAGATACGCATGGGTATTTAATATACCTATACTATGAATTGTGCTCTGCCACAAATCTTCTTCTAATTGTTTCATCATTATTATTCCTTACGCATAATCTTCTTCTGTTGCTTTCCTAGTCTGAATCTTTTAGAGGATTTTCCTTTGATCTTATTGCTCCGGAATGAACAAAGTTGCCTCAATCTCAAATAACATATCATCCAATGCTAGTCGGGGTACTGGAATCAAGGTACTGGCTGGCAATGCATCACCAAATAACTCTTGAATCTCTCTTTCCAAAAGGATTGTATACTCTTCTTGATAATCTACAATTAATACTCTAATCTGCACAATATGCTCTGGTTTTGCACCAGCAGCATCAATTGCAGTTCTCAAATTCTGAAAACATAGGTGCATTTGCTCCTCCAAAGTATTTCCTAAGACATTGCCATCAAGATCACCACTAAACTGTCCCGAAACAAAAACGATCTTTCCGGTCGAAAGCACAGTTACAACTTGTGAAAATCCGTAAGGACTTGTGTCAAACAATCCCGATGGATTAAGTCGCTGAATTGCTTGAACATCAACAGATGGATAAGCCGCGAGATTAATAGAGAAAGTTGCAATCAAAACAATAAAGATGCAGAGGAAAAGTCTCAAGATTTTTTGAAACTTTATTTTAAGATAATTAGACATATTAAAATAATCCTTCTAGTTATCGACAAAGGAAACTTCGGTATTCATAAAGTGAGAAATTTACTATGTCAGCTCTCTTCCTCGGATGTAGAAAGTTCTAAAGCTCCTGCAACTATATCTTTGAGTGCTTGTCGAACACGATATATGCGAGGTTGATCAAACGGGGACAAACCTAATACCCAATTGAGCCAAAGTCCATCAATTGCTGACAAAACTACTTCGCTTACTCCTGGAGGCAATCCGTCCTGAGCCAAACGTTCATGAAGCTCTTCATAAGCATCGCGCATTGGCTGGAGTAGTTGAGGATCTTGAACTAAAGCAGTAAATACAACAGCCGAAACGCTCCTTAGCTCATCTGTCCAGCAATCATCATTCGTTATACAATAATTTATAACTCCCCGAGTCATGCGGCCAGGACCTTCACTCGTTCGCTCATAGGCATCTCTGTAAGAATTTCGCCATTGCTCTGCACTCCGTGCAACAAGCGCTTCTATAAGTTTATCCTTAGTCGGAAAGTGATGTAGGAGACCCCCTTTACTCATGCCTGCTTCCGTAGCTACAGCAGCAATAGTCAAGTTACCAATTCCTTGACGGATAATGACAGCTTCAGCAGCTTCCAAAAGTTGTTCAGTAATATTTTTTGTCATGTACAGATTATACCGACTAGACAGTTAAAGAATAAGATTTGGGAAAAAATCCAAACTGTATTCTAAATTCGTAACTACTTAACAACTATAATAAAGCGGCAGCTTAGACTGGCTTCCACTTAGACAGATCGACAGCATGAACGGCAAATGTAAAGTTTGGTGGAGTATTATCAGTTCTCAGATGCTTAATAGCTTGATACTCTTTCGAATTCCAAAAATTCTGTAAATGTTCCATTGAGGGGAATCTAAATAGTGTAAACTTAGCATTTTCTTTCCATTCCCCTTCAAATAAGTCCATAAACTGACCACTTTCACCAGCAATAAGCAACTCACCCTGATACTGTTCAAGAATAGGATGTGCCGCTTCACCATAAGGAATGATTGAGCCATGACCTTCTGGCATAAATGAACTACAAACTAAATAAGCAGATTTTGGGTCGTCCATTCTATTCTCCTTTCAATATCTGAATTTTAGGAAGAACTAATTTTCTTTAACTAGCTCTTTTTTGCCTATAGCCGAACTATACCGTCCAGACGGTCGGAAAGAAATACTACCTTAGCATAACTTAATAGAATTAAAGTAATGACACATATTTTGCGATCAAGGAAATACTTCTTATCGTCACTGTTATGGTTGTTGCATTGCTAAAAGAACAAAATGATTTTGTAGATAGCAAGAAACGGGTGGGATAGGATATCTGCTTTTGATACATTGAGAAATACTTAATGGATAAATGGCAAAAAACAGTCTGATGAATTCTTTGGCAGAAACCAACACAGATAACAGTGAAACCTATGAACTTATTGCTGAAGCGATCGCATTTATACGCCAAAATCATTTACAACAACCTGATTTAGCGACTATTGCTCAGCATGTTCATCTTAGTGAATATCATTTTCAAAGACTCTTCACCCGCTGGGCAGGCATTAGTCCGAAGCGATTTTTGCAGTATCTAACAGTGGAATATGCGAAATCAAAAATCACTGAAACCACCAACTTGTTAGATCTATCTACAGATATTGGGTTATCCAGTCCAGGACGTTTACACGATCTGTTTGTGAAGTTAGAAGCTATGTCACCTGGTGAATTAAAAAAAAGAGGCTTCGGGTTAGAGATTTGTTATGGTATTCACTCAACTCCATTTGGAGAATGTTTAATTGCAACAACTTCGCGTGGTATCTGCAATCTTAATTTCCTAGAGACAACTAATAAAGATACTGCTGAACAGGCTCTGCGCTTAGAGTGGACAAATGCTGATATCAGACAAGATCAAAAAGCTACTCAGAAAATCTGCGATCGCATTTTCAAACCAGGTTTATCCAATAACAAACCCTTAGTTCTTTGTGTAAAAGGGACAAATTTTCAAATTCAAGTTTGGCGTGCGCTCTTAAACATTCCCTTTGGTGGTATTACAACTTACCAAGGATTAGCTAGAACAATAGGTCGTCCAACTGCTGCCAGAGCTGTAGGTAATGCATTGGGACGTAATCCAGTAGGGTTTCTAATTCCCTGTCATCGAGTGATCCGAGAATCGGGAGAGTTCGGTGGTTTTCGTTGGGGATTAGAACGTAAAGCTGCTCTACTGAGTTGGGAAGCGAGTCGTGTTCAGAATCAGAGACAAGAATAAATAGAGATCGCTATTTCCAAAAATCATTCAATTGTTTCAAAGTTAAACTTATGACACATGATTTGCGATCTCGTAAGGCGAGGCGTTAAGAGATCGCCAAGTGCCAGAATTTGCCTGATTGGAATTAAAGATAATTGTCTGGATTCATCCGATCATGCAGTACCCGAATAACGAACACAGTTTTACCCTTAACCACATAAATTATGACGTGTCGACCTGCTCTAA
>JBCCYD010000114.1:0-14910 GCA_039190385.1 Cyanobacteria bacterium P01_F01_bin.143
ATGATTTCTTGAGCAGTAATTTGAGGCTTTTCTAAATGAGGCACATGTCCAGAATCATCAATCCAAACTAATTTATTATTAGGAATTAATTTGGCAAATTTATACGCATCTTTTGTGCCCAAAATATTATCTTCTTTGCCCCATAAAATTAACGTTTCTTGAGTAATTTCTGAAACTTTTTTCGCAAAAGAACCATAACCTCCACTTTTGGTAAAATCAATCAGAGCTTGATTCCAATTGCAACATTCTAGATGTAACGCGGCACAAACTTGCGCATCTCCGCTAGCCAAACTTTTATCGTAATAAGCTGCCTTGCTAATGTTATGTCTAACTTTCGGATTACGCAAAAATTCGGTTGCCCAATAATCTAACGGTGGAAACATGAATTTGCCAATCATTGGTTGTCTGGCGAGTCCCGCACTATCGAGTAAAACTAATTTGGCTACAGTTTCGGGATATTGAAGCGTAAAATCGATCGCGGCAGCACCACCCATAGATGCACCCACCAGAATTACTGGCTTTTTAATTAGAGTTTTCCAAAAATAGTAAAGATGGGTTTTAATGCCTGCTGGACTATAGGGTAGATTGGGAACGCGATCGCTGAAACCAAATCCCAATAAGTCTACTGCCCAAGTTTCCTGCTTGTATGCCAGCAAAGGAAACAAACGCCGAAACTCCAAAAGTGAACTATCAAAACCGTGGAGTAATAAAATAGGAGTCCCCCCATTTCCCTGGTGAACATAGGTCGTCGCGATGGGCTCGGGACTAAAATCTGTTGTTATGGGTGAAATTTTAATTTGTTTTGCTAACGCGATCGAAGTATCTTCGGTTAGTTGACAGGCTGTCGAAGGGATATACTCAGGGAACATTTAAATAATTGCTAACAATTAATTGCCGATTATATTGGAACCACTATTTATCATAATAATTTTTGAATCATTTGTTGCTCTTGATTCGTTAGTTGGCGATATTCTCCTGGTTGCAGAGAACCTAAACGAAAATCATAAAATTGAGGTTTTGCATTTTTTTTCTGAGCTATTTTAATCTTTATTCCCACCCGAACTAATCTCAAAGTGGGAAACCCCACCGCAGCAGTCATGCGTCTTACCTGTCGATTACGTCCTTCAGTCAGAGTCATTTCTAACCAACAAGTCGGTACCGTTTTGCGATCGCGAATTGGCGGAACTCTCGGCGGCAAATCTGGCTCTTGCTCCAAAATTCTAACCTGCGCCCTACGAGTACGATAATCTTTGATCACTATACCGGATCGCAATTTATCAAGATCTTTTTTCTCAGGAATCCTCTCTACTTGCACCCAATAAGTACGAGGATGGGCAAATTTGCGATGAGCCAAACGATGCTTCAATCTCCCATTATCAGTTAATAGCAATAACCCCTCACTATCCAAGTCTAATCTTCCCACAGAATAAACATCGGGAATGTCAATATAGTCCTTAAGTGTTTTCCGCTTCACCGCATCTGCACTATTATCAGTAAACTGACACAACACACCATAAGGCTTATAAAACAAAATACATTTCATCTAAGAATAACTACCAGTAAATCTTCTGTAGTATAACCCAGATATCTCTTAAGTATTAATACTGTTCTCAGGAAAATTAAATTTTTAAGACTCCCTTAATTCTCTAAGTTTTTACGGAATAATGTTATTTTAAACGACTGAGGTTTAAATAAAATTTACCTGATTTATACTCAAAGTTTATCGTATTTTTATCCAAGTAGTCGAATATTTAGTCATACTGTATTTAATCAAAAGAAATTTATATCACACATAATAATTAAGGATAAATACTGACATGTTATTTACTAATCTTTCCGAAAAAATAACTAATAACAACTTTAAAAATCAAACATTATTCAATAATTGCTCTTTATCTGCGAAACCAAAGTTGACTCGTTTTTTCCAAATTGCCAGTCTCAGTTGTCTGGCTGTATTGAGTCTTTCCGCAAATTCTCTAGCTCAGTTAACAACTCCTGATTCTAATTGGAGTATTAAATCTACTGTCACTGATTGTTCTAGTTCTACTTCATACATGGTGGCAGAATCTAGTGATAGTTGTCAGAGCTATGATAGCGACATCTATGAAAACTGGGATGCAACTGTTAATGGCTCAGGAGATACGGATATTGCTAGTTTCAGTGTTGGTTCTGATGATGAGTTTTTCTATTTTCAACATGATTTACGGGAGGACTGGAACTACGATGCTACTGGCGAATCCAAGTCCTATCAAATTGATGTCGATGCGGACTTTGCTTCAGGAGGAGACGCCCTTTCTGATTTTTTAGTAGTCTATAATCCTTTAATTACAAATGTAGGTAAGACTTGGACAGCAGAAGGCAATAGCCGCGTTGAGTTGTACGAGGATCTTAATAATGATCTCGGTGGTCAAAACCCTAATGATTCAGACGTGATTTCTTGTTCAATTTCTGTTTGTGATGGCATTGCTGATCCACTTAGCCACAGTAGTAGTGATGCTTATGTACGAATTGTTAACGGGAACATTGAAATAGCTATTCGACGCTCTATTTTTGGCTCTCCTGAACAAGTTCGTGCTCGTGCTTGGGCTACCCAAACTTCTACTCTTGATAAGAGTAAGCATTTTTTCCACGACCAAAATACTACTTCAGATTTAGCTAGTAACCGCATGGATAATACTGCATCTGCTAACACTTCTGGATGGTCAACTTTTGGCAAGAAAACTATTGTCTATGCGGACTAATGCCAATGAGTAATGAGTAATAAGTCTTGAATGGTAAATACTCAATGATCAATGTTTAATGATAACTGATAACTGATGACTGATAACTGATATGGGTTACACCTTACCTGTTTTTGCCTGTGCTTCTGCGATCGCGGCATTACGATATTTACATCAAGATTTCACAGAAAATTTCGTCACTGTCGATCTGATTAAACCACCAGATAAAGTCACAATTCCCATTGAACAAATAGCCCGAATCAATAATCAATCTGCTTTGGCTATTACCCGCAGTGATCCAGGAGAACATTTAGATATTACTCGTAACACTCCCATTTGGGCATTGGTAGAAAGCAAAAAGTCCTCCAAAGATAGCCCTAAAATCGAAATCAGAGGTGGAGAAGGAATTGGAATTCAGATTAAAAATGACAACCAATCTGCCATCTATAGCTATGCCCAAGAATTAATCAAAGCTAATCTCGAACCTTTACTGGCAGAAAATGAAACTATTGTCGTCACAATTATCTTGCCAGAAGGACGCAGACTCGCCCAAAGAACTTCCAACTCAGCCTTTGGCGTGGTCGAAGGTTTATCTCTTTTGGGCACAACTGGAATTGTGCAACCGTTAACCGCCGCAAGTCAATTAGAAGCCTACCAAACAGAACTCATTACCAAAGCAGAGCAGTTTGATTCTCTAGTATTTTGTATCGGGGAAAATGGCGTAGATTTAGCCACTAAATTGGGAATCAATCCTCAACGCATCGTTAAAACTGCTAACTGGGTTGGCTCAATGTTAGTCTTTGCCGGAATACAGCAAGTTAAATCTGTTCTCCTATTTGGTTATCATGGCAAATTGATTAAATTAGCTGGAGGAATTTTTCATACTCACAATCATCTTGCCGATGGTAGATTGGAAATCCTGACTGCCTATTGCGCTCAAGCTGGGTTGAATCATTCTATTATTCAAAATATTTTTGCTTGTGAAACCACAGAAGCCGCTTTACAATTATTGCGAAAACTTGATGTGGAAAGTAATAGCAATTGGGTAGATCTGGTTTATTCCGCGATCGCAGAATCAATAGACCAACGTTCTCAAGCTTATATCTACAAACATACAGAGCAAAATCTTCGCATAGGCTCTATTTTATTTGATCGACAACGACAAATTGTAAAAAAAAGCTTGAACACCACTAGTTTGTTAGAGGAATTATGCTAGCATGATATGAATATTTTTGAGCTTCCCTAATTTAAGTCAGAGATAACCTCGGACATCATAACTCATCAACTCTAGATTGAGAACAAAAAGTTCAAACTTTGTAACTATTTTTTACTTGTAAATCTACATTAACTTATCACTAGAATAGTAACTATGCAGACTGATTCGGTTGTATCCTCCCCAGAGGTTGTATCTCAACGGAAAAATAGCTTTAATCGTCAAACAATTGCGATTATTGACTTTGGCTCTCAGTATTCTGAGTTAATTGCGCGTCGTATCCGGGAAACCCAAGTTTATTCAGAAGTTATTTCTTATCGCACCACTGCAGAACAGTTAAGAAATCTTGATCCGAAAGGAATTATCTTATCAGGAGGGCCTAATTCTGTTTATGACGAACATGCGCCGCAATGTGACCCCGAAATTTGGGATTTAGGAATTCCCATTCTAGGAGTTTGCTACGGAATGCAACTGATGGTTAAGCAATTAGGTGGTTCAGTAGAAAGAGCCGCTAAAGCTGAATATGGCAAAGCCTCCTTGTTTATTGATGATCCTACAGATTTATTAACTAATGTGGAAGAAGGGTCAACCATGTGGATGAGTCATGGAGACTCTTGTACCAAGCTTCCTGTCGGATTTGATGCCTTAGCTCATACGAATAACACTAGTTGTGCTGCGATCGCGAATGCGGAGCAAAAATTATTTGGCGTGCAATTCCATCCGGAAGTAGTTCATTCTGAATGTGGTATTGCTCTAATTCGTAATTTTGTCTATCACATCTGTGAATGTGAACCAACTTGGACAACCGAAACTTTCGTGGAAGAATCAATTCGGGAAATCCGCGCCAAAGTTGGGAAGAAAAGAGTTTTGTTGGCTTTATCCGGTGGCGTTGATTCTTCTACCTTGGCATTTCTGTTACACAGAGCGATCGGCGATCAGCTAACCTGTATGTTCATCGATCAAGGTTTCATGCGTAAAGGTGAACCAGAAAGATTAGTCGAAATTTTTGATGAGCAGTTCAAGATTCCGGTCGAATATGTGATGGCTCGCGAACGCTTTTTAGAGAAAATGGAGGGCGTTACCGATCCAGAGAAAAAGCGTCGTCTGATCGGACATGAATTTATCAATGTCTTTGAAGAAGAATCCCAAAAATTAGGGCCTTTCGACTATTTAGCCCAAGGAACTCTATATCCTGATGTAATTGAATCGGCAAATACCAATGTCGATCCCAAAACGGGAGAGCGGGTTGCCGTGAAAATCAAAAGTCATCATAACGTAGGTGGTTTACCCAAAAATCTTCGCTTTAAATTGGTGGAACCATTACGTAAACTATTTAAAGATGAAGTTCGTAAAGTAGCTCGTTCCATTGGTTTACCAGAAGAAATTGTCCGTCGTCATCCTTTCCCAGGGCCAGGATTAGCAATTCGGATTATTGGGGAAGTAACCGCAGAACGGCTTAATCTGCTGCGAGATGCTGATTTTATCGTGAGAGATGAAATTGCCAAGCAGGGAATGTATCACGATTTCTGGCAAGCTTTTGCTGTCTTGTTACCGATTCGCAGTGTGGGAGTTATGGGAGATCAACGTACCTATGCCCATCCTATTGTGTTGCGTTTGATAACTAGTGAAGATGGCATGACTGCTGATTGGGCGAAAGTGCCTTATGAACTTCTAGAAACAATTTCTAATCGGATTGTTAATGAAGTCAAAGGAGTCAATCGGGTTGTCTATGATATTACTTCTAAACCCCCTGGAACGATTGAGTGGGAATAATTAACTAGTGTTGTTGCGCGGAAGTCAAAAGTCAAAAGTCAAAAGTCAAAAGTTTCTTTGAGCAAGAACTTCAAGCTTTATGAGTGGTTTCTGTATTTACGCCAACTTCCACTAGGGAACAAGGAAAAGATCATCAGGATTAACAATGTTGGTCTAGCCAATCTTCTAGATCAGCGAGGATTTCTTGGTAATTGAGATCATTTTGCAGGACATGATAACTCTCGGGATATAATTTCCGCTCCTTGTCTTCAAAAGTTATTTGTTCAAACAGCAAACGACTACTTTCGGGAGAAACAATCTTATCCGCTCCCCCATGAAGAATCAACAAGGGAACTTGCAACATTTCTGTATGAGTTTTAATCCAATTAACAGTTTGGAGAAACTCTGTAGATAATCTTGCTGTTCCTCTGGTATGGCGCAGCGGATCTTCGGCTAAAGTTGTGATAATTTTAGGATCACGAGAACTAGTAGTCAGTCGAATCCCTGTATCTAGGGAAAAACGAGGCATTACTTGGGAAAGGATCTTGCCTATTACTATTTTGAGGGGAGAAATTCCCACTGCTAAGGCGGGCGAAAGTAAGATCACCCCTTGTAATTGTTCCCCAAAGCGCAAGGCATAGTCTAAAGAAATTGTCCCGCCTAAACTTTGACCTAAAAGAAATAAAGGTAAATTAGGTTCTTTTTCTCTTACTAATTTGTGAAAAGCTTGCAAATCTTCTCTAAATTCACGCCAACTGTTGATATATCCTCTTTGACCAGGCGATCGCCCATGACCTCGTAAGTCTAATCCATAAACTCCATAATTATGAGCCACTAAAAACTCAACAACACGATCAAAGATATTACTATGAACTCCTAACCCATGAACGAGAATCACAATTGCTTTAGTTATGGCTTGAGGATGCCAGCTTTGATAATAGAGTTGTAATCCATCAGCACCAATGAATTTTCCTTCTTGATGTAAACATGATTCCGTTGTTGAAGTTTGAGATAGTTTGTTCATGTGCTAATGGCTAATGGTCAATGGTTAACGTTTAATGATCAATGTTTAATATTGACTAACATATCGGAGTATTCTGGGTTGATTGCCGATTGTTCCCGTTGATATTCAGCTAAAGTAAACGAATCTACTTGAACAGCGTCATCGCGCAGAGATTCTGCTTGAGTTAATAATGCCACTTCATCCAGACTAATAATTCCCGCTTCTAAAGCCTGACGAACAAGATTACTTGGTCTTTCTTTGGGTAATGTACCCAGATTGCTAGCAGTTTTAATTTTCTTGAGAATATCATCTGCTTGCACTGATAAGATGAAAGCCTGTTCTAAACGACCTAAAGCTTCTTCAGCATTAGTAGGAATATAGATATCTTTTGTCAGTTTATCTCTTTGCTTGCCGGTCGTTTGCATGATTCGAGTAATTTTGCTGCCTAACTTATCAGATGGCATGACGCCAATGGGATTCAGTTGCGACCAAGCGGCAACAACGCCTAAAAATGGCACAGGTAAATTACGATAAATTCCAGTTAAAGCTTGTTGTATTTGGGCAAAACTATATTGCATTGACCAATCAACAAAAGGTAAATCTTCTTTGGGGCGACCTTCGGCTTCAAATCTCCTTAAAGTAGCAGTTCCCAAATACATCCAGGAAAGAATATCGGCAAATCTCCCAGTAATTTTTTCTTGTTGTTTGAGATTGCCACCTAAACGGATCATGGCTAAGTCAGTGAGCCAAGCAAAAGTAGCTGATGCCCAAGCGAGTTTACGCCAATATTTGGCAGTTGCTCCTGATACGGGAGAACTGGCGAGCCTACCACGGGTTAGATTAAGCAAGAATGCTCGACAGCCGTTGCTAACTATTGAACCGAGATGATGCCAAAATACTTTATCAAATGCGATCGCGTCAGATTTTTCCAGAGCAGCAATTTCTTGATAAACATAGGGATGGGAACGAATCGCGCCCTGACCAAAAATAATCATAGTACGAGTGAGAATATTGGCTCCTTCAACGGTAATCGGAATTGGGATTGCCGAGTAAATATTGGCAAGAAGATTTCTCGGCCCGCGACAGATTCCTGCTCCGCCCATAATATCCATGCCATCATTGATAATTTGACGGGAAAGTTCGGTGAAATTGTATTTCGCGATCGCGGAAATCACGGCTGGTTGTTCCCCCCGATCAACTGCTCCCACTGTATAAAGTAGCGCTGCTTCCATCAGATAAGTAAATCCGCCAATACGAGCGAGTGGTTCTTCTATGCCTTCAAAGCGACCAATTTCCAAGCCAAATTGTTTTCTAACTTTGCTATAGGCTCCTGTGACTCGGGTAACTAATTTAGCAATGCCAGTACAAGTTGCCGGGAAACTAATACCTCTGCCTGCTGCCAAAGATTGCATCAGCATTTTCCAACCTTGCCCTGCCTGTTCAACACCGCCAATAATTTGTTCTACGGGAATAATCACATCATGTCCGACAGTGGGAGAATTATAGAAAGGCACGCCCATCGGATCATGTCGGCGATTGATAATCACTCCAGGAGTATCAGTCGAGATAAGAGCGCAGGTAATACCGACATCAACTCCTTTGCCGAGTAGGTTTTCAGGATCGCGGAGTTTAAAGGCGAGTCCCATTAGAGTGGCGATCGTTGAGAGGGTAATATAGCGTTTATTCCAGTTCAAGCGCAGATATAATTCACCATCTTCACCGCGAAAGATAATTCCCTCGGCGGTAATACTGGCAGCATCGGAACCGGCTTTGGGTTCGGTGAGGGCAAAACAGGGAATTTCTTCGCCCCTAGCTAATCGAGGAAGATAGTAATTTTTTTGTGCTTCTGTGCCATAGCGAAGTAGTAATTTAGCCGGGCCTAGGGAATTGGTTACGCCAACGGTTGCGGTATGAGTAAAAGAGCGAGAGGCTAATTTGGTCATGATGCTGCTATATGCCAAGTTAGAAAATCCTAAGCCGCCATATTCTTGGGGAATCATCATGCCGAAGAATCGTTCTTGTTTGAGATATTGCCAAACTTGGGGCGGTAAATCTTGGCGTTGGTGGATTTCCCAATCAGTTGCCATTTGACAAACCTTTTCGACCTGGTGATCTAGAAAATCACGAATTTCTGGGGTAATTTCGGGATAGGGTTCTTTGAGAAGACGTTGCAGGTTAGGTTTCCCAGAGAAATATTCGCCATCTACCCAAACATTGCCAGCTTCGATCGCGGCTCTTTCGGTATCTGATATTTTGGGCAGGAGTTTTAACTTTGCGATCGCTTTAACTAAATAAGTGGTAATTAATCTCTGACGCAGTTGAGGAATATTGAAAATTAGCACTAAAACGCCAAAGATCACCCAACTCCAAACTGATACTTGAAGGACTCCCAAAATGACTGTAAAGTAGAGCGACCATAACCAGAGAGGAACGCTGATATAACTGAAAATAAAGAAAAGAATTACAAAACTAGAAATAACAATTGTTGGTGAGAATATATTCATAACGATTTCTAAATTAATGTTTTAAGGGATATTAAGTCATGGGAAAAAGATCGAAAGGATTTGGCGATTTACTTAAGCAAGAAAGAAGCAAGGCTAAAGATCCAACTGGAGCAGTCCCGAAGCTTACCGTTTTGAACAAAAAGAAAGATATTGAACCTTATTTTGAGTCTAGTTGTGAAGAACAAGAAGAAAGAGTTGGAGCAATTATTGGTTTAGATAAAGATGGAGAAGTTCCAGGTGTTAATCCTCAGACTTTAGCGATCTATCGCAGTTATCTTGAAAAAAATCTGGAGTTTCCTTGTTTAGTAACAGGAAAAGAGGATTTTCATTGGGAAGAATATTATATTATTGGTCCTGGCTCGAAGAAGGAACATCAACGGTTAAGAAAGAAAAAACCTTCTTATCTAGACACCTATGAATTGCTGAGTTTTGAAAATCGAGTACAAGACGAATTTTACGGTCTTCTCGTTAATGTTAAACGAACCTCTGATAAAAAAAAGTTTGATCTTCCTTTATCCGATTTAAAGACTACGTCTAAGGAAACGGAAAATTATAAGCTCCTTGATGATTATTCATTTTGGTTTGTAAATTGGCGATAAGCATTAGGTTTGAGGTTTTAGGAGTTTTGGGTGTTAGTTGTAATGAAATATCTCCCTATCCTTAAGAATTCTGGGGCAAGACTGTAAATCATCTGTGTTTACCCAGTAACAGGTCGCTGGGCCTGTCTGTGTTTATCTGTGCTTGCCCAGCTCCGTGTTCTGGGGACGATTCTCAAAACAATTAAGGCCAGAATTCTCTTATTTAATTGAGGTCTCACATAACTCAAATGATTAAACTAAAGCATCAAATTCTCAAAAACTCCCGCAGCACCCATACCACCACCAACACACATAGTGACCATGCCATAACGAATACCGCGTCGTTTCATTTCATGGAGTAAAGTCGCAGTGAGTTTCGCCCCAGTACAACCTAGAGGATGACCAAGCGCGATCGCGCCACCATTGACATTGACAATATCTTCATCGAGTCCCAATTTACGAATCACCGCTAGAGCTTGTGCAGCAAAAGCTTCATTGAGTTCAATTAAACCAATATCATGTAATGTCAAGCCCACTTGCTTAAGTACTTTCGGCACTGCATCGACTGGGCCAATACCCATAATTTCTGGGGCGACACCTGTGACGGAATAACCAAGTAATCTCGCCATTGGTTGGAGTCTCAGCTCATGCATTTTTTTCATGCTCATAACTACTGTGGCGGCTGCACCATCGGACATTTGGGAGGAGTTTCCCGCTGTCACAGTGCCTTGGTTTTGAAACACGGGTTTGAGATTGGCTAAAGCTTCTAGGCTGGTATCTGGTCTTGGCCCTTCATCTACCTGAAATATTTTGGCAATGGTTTTGGTTTCTCCATGATCGTAAATTGTTTCTTGAACTGCTATCGGGACTATTTCTTCAGTAAAGCGACCTTTTCTAATAGCAGCTAAAGCTTTTTTGTGCGATCGCAGTGCAAACTGATCTTGATCATGTCGTGAGATATGAAAGTCTTTAACAATATTTTCAGCGGTTATCCCCATTGTGATATATGTATTGGGCGATTCATGGACTAATTCGGGGTTGGGGGAGAGATTGTTTCCGCCCATAGGTATTAGGCTCATGGATTCTGCTCCACCAGCGACAATAACATCTGCTTGTCCTGTCATAATCGCTTGGGATGCCATCACAATGCTTTGCAGTCCTGAAGCACAAAGGCGGTTTACGGTGCATCCTGGGACGGAGTTGGGTAAGCCTGCTCGTTGAGCGACAATGCGACCGAGATTCATGCCTTGTTCTCCTTCGGGAAAGGCACAGCCCATTATTAGATCATCGATTTGTTGGGGATCGAGGTTGGGTGTTTTGGCGATCGCGCCTTTTACTGCGATCGCGCCAAGATCGTCGGGGCGCATATGGTGTAGGCTGCCTCTCGGGGCTTTGCCGATGGCGGTTCTGATACTGTTGATTATGTATGCTTCTGTCATATTTTTTCTCCAATTCTTTTTTTTTGGTTACTTGAATTTTCTGTTTTTACTTAGGTTATCGATGAAAGCCATAGTTTTTTATTGGGGGACCAGTCCCCCAAACCCCCTGCTGGGGACGGTGTCCTCCCCAGACCCCCGACAACTGTCTGACTAGTGAGTCGGATAATTTTAGGTATGGGTCTATTAACTAATTACATCCATAATGCTTTCGCTTAAATAATTATAAAAACTACGGTTTTCAAACTAAACTCGATTTATGTTCCATCATTTTCAATTTTCAATTTTCAATTCTCAATTATCAATTCCTCAAAGGTTTTTTCGTTTTCAACATATGGACAATTCGCTCCTGAGTTTTGGGTTCTTTGAGCAGGGGAACAAAAGTTTCTCGTTCGAGTTTTAATAAATAATCCTCACTAACTAAAGATGGTGCTGAGAGTTCGCCACCGGAGATAACATAGGATAAACGGTCAGCAAGAAAGCGATCATATTCTGAGATATAGCCGCCTTGTTGAAAAATATAAGCTGCTTGTTCTAGAGCAGCACGAGCGGGACTGCCGAGAACTCGAATTGCATCTTCATGGGGTATGGGGGCATAACCTTCGAGATCGAGACGGATCACTTCTTGTTTGGCAACATAAAGGCGGCGATCGCCGTTCATAATAATTTTGGCAGTAGAAGCTAGAAAACCTAGTTCTTGAGCTTCTTGGGCGCTATTGGAAACTTTCGCCATGCCAATGGTTTCAAAGGCTTTTTGCAAGAAGGGTTGAATTTGACTTGCCGATTCGATAGCGGCTTGTTTTTCTGCCCAGGTTGCCATGCGCATGATGCCGCCTGCTCCAGGAATTAAACCAACACTGAGTTCTACTAACCCGATATAACTTTCGGCAGCAGCTACTACTTGTGGACAAGCCATGACTAATTCACATCCTCCCCCGATCGCTAATCCTTGAACCGCAGCAACAATCGGTTTGGAGAAGTAATGGATTCTTTGTAAAATCTCTTGAAATTGAACTACGAGATCCCCAATACCATCAAAATGACCTTCTTGTGCCAAGGCTCCCATTTCAGCTAGGTTCGCTCCAGCAGAGAAGTTGGCTTTATTGTTACCAATGACCATGCCTCGATAATCACTGTTTTCCAACAGAGTTAGAACTTTGGTGAAGCCGTCCATCACTTTGAAACTGAGAGTATTCCCTTTAGAACGGAATTCATAGAGAACTACATCGTCTCCAAGATCAAGTAATGCTGCTTCTTCGTTTTGCCAGAGAATGTTTTTGGG
This sequence comes from Cyanobacteria bacterium P01_F01_bin.143, assembly GCA_039190385.1. GTDB lineage: Bacteria > Cyanobacteriota > Cyanobacteriia > Cyanobacteriales > Xenococcaceae > Xenococcus. Next base: position 12,489 of record JBCCYD010000114.1, read on the forward strand.
TTGAGATTTAATCAGGTTGAGATCAATTTCATCTTCAGGATTATCAAGAGCCACATATTCTTGACTGGCAAGATAAACTCTTTGAGTTTGTAACTTATCCTGAGCATAAAATCCCTGAGCTTGACGATGTTTAATCATCGTTTTAATCCAACTAGCTAAGGGCATCCCCAAACTTTGCATATCAGTGATTACAGTGGCAAAACCTAACGCATCCCAAATTTGAAAAGGGCCCATCTCCCAACCAAATCCCCAACGCATAGCGCGATCGATTTCTGCGGGACTATCGGTAATTCCCCGAATGCGATTAGCACTATAACTAAGAATCGACAACATCATCGAACGGAATAATTCTCCTGCTCGACCAGCATCACGATATAAAGCTCGTAACCTTTCGGCAAGATCTAACTTTTTAATTTCTTTTAGATGCTCACCCAAGTTTAAAGGCTGAGCTGGTTCGTAATTCAAGGTCTGGGGATTAACAGACAGAATGTTACCCGCTTCTTTCTTATAAAAGCCTTGACCTGTTTTCGCTCCTAATTTTCCTGTGGCAACTAATTTGGCCAATAAGGTTGGAACCCGAAAGATTTCTCGACTTTCATCTTTAGGTATTGCCGGATAGAGATTTTTGGCTACATAAACTAAGGTATCTAATCCTACTAAGTCGGCAGTCCTAAAGGTTCCCGATTTTGGTCTACCAACTAAAGTTCCAGTGAGTATATCAATTTCTTCAATGGTATATCCCTGCTCTGTAAAAGCTTTAATACCAAGCATTGTGGCATAAATACCAATGCGATTGGCAATAAAATTAGGCGTATCTTTGGCAACGATTAATCCCTTACCAAGATGGATACGACCAAACCATTTTAATCTGTCTAGTACTTCAGGATTAGTATCGGGCGTAGGAATGAGTTCTAATAATTTAAGATAACGGGGTGGATTAAAGAAATGAGTTCCTAAAAAGTTACTTCTAAAGGACAGAGGTAATCCACGAGCAATTTCTTGTACTGGTAAACCACTAGTATTCGTCGAAATAATTGTATGCTGACCAATAATTCCGTCTAAGCGCGCTAGTAACTGTTGTTTAATTGCCAAGTTTTCCACTACTGCTTCAATCACCCAATCCACATCAGCCAAGAGATCTAGATGTTCGTCAAAATTTCCTAAAATAACTCGCCGTGCTGTTTTCTCAGTAAAAAGAATTGGTGGTTTTTGTTTCAGGGCTTTTTTCCAAGCTGCTTCGACCAGGGAATTTTTATCACCTTCCGTTGCCGCAATATCCAATAAGTGAACAGTCAATCCTGCATTAGCCAGATGAGCCGCAATCTGCGAACCCATAACTCCCGCACCCAAAACAGCAGCAGTATAGAACGGTTTAAACATATTTTTTCTCCTTAAAAATCACTTTATGATTAATGATTAGTCCCTGAAAGTTAACAATTAGTTCACTTAGATAGGATATCCCCTGAATTAGAGTAAAAGATATTTTAGAGATAGGTTTTTAATAAAGCATGATTCCGATTCAGAACTATTGAATAACTATCAAAAAAACCAAATTTATCCAACTCACTTGTTAGCACTTTGTCGGGGGTCTGGGGAGGACAGCGTCCCCAGCGGGGGGTTTGGGGGGCTGGTCCCCCAAGAGAGATTATGGATTTTCATCGATAACCGTTGAGCAAAAGAAAGCGATCGCAACCAAGTCCAAGTCTTTTTGATAACTAAATTTCTGATAAGCAACCTACTTTTTACTTTCCGACTAACAATAGTTACCGGCTCTTCCTCGCGATACATAGCATTAATTTCACTAGCAAAAACCTGCTCAACCCTCTCCCGTCGAACTTTGAACTGCTCATCAAGCATTCCATTAGCCACCGTAAAATGACCATTAACCAGTTGAAAACGCTTAACCTTCGACCAACTAGGTAAATCCTGATTCGCAGCATCAACTAAAGTTTGATAGAGATCAATCACCACTGACTGCTGCAAAAAATCATCAATCGGCAAAGAACAATCAAAAGTAGTCCGATCTTCACAAAGACTCTGTAGATTAGGAAAAACTAACAAACCACAAAACTTTTTATTAGTTCCCACAACCACAGCCTGTTTGACTAAATCAGATTTTTGCAAATGCTCTTCTAGCGGTAAAGGCATGACATATTTACCAATAGAAAGTTTAAACAGATTTTTTTTCTGTCCTGTAATCTTCAGAAAACCTTCGCTGGTAAATTCTCCTAAATCCCCTGTATGCAACCAATCCGATTCATCCAACACCGCACGCGTGGCATCGGGGTCTTTATAATAGCCCCGCATCACATAGGGAGCTTTAACTAAAATTTCGCCATCTCGATTAATTTTAATAGTCGCTCCAGGAATAGGAATTCCTACCGTTCCTGCACGTCATTCTGATGCCCTCCATGAGCCTATG
>JBCCYD010000115.1:0-14880 GCA_039190385.1 Cyanobacteria bacterium P01_F01_bin.143
GATAGCCAAGTTTTCGCGATCGCTCCTTATCTCAACCATCACTTTTAATTACACCCGTATCAGACAGCAATTAGCCAAAAGCTAGCGCTGTGCGATCACAGTAAATATAAGGGTTCTTGATTTTGTGATTTTGCAGATTGAGAAAATTTTATTCTATAAGTTTAATGTGAGTTAATCCCTTACCCTTTAAGTCTTTTGAAGTCCTCTACATCTCAATCTCATCAATAGTAGATGGGCAAAAAAGCCTTTGTGGGATTGGGTTTATAGTTCGACAATATAACCAATGTTTGTGGTTCAACTGTCATTTCGTTCTTTTTTTTGCTTAAGAATGATTATGGCGTTTTACCTCAAAAAAGTCAAGTTGACATTTTTTTTGTGTAAAATGGGAAAAAGTTATAAACAAGTCAAAAACAGCAACGCCATTTTGGAAATTCTGAGAACGGAACGGACAAACTTGAATCAAAAAGAGTTTGCACAAGCTTGTGATATTCCGTTGAAGACCTATCAACGTTGGATATCTGGGGAAACCATAGGACGTCCTACTCTACCTCAACTTAAAGCTTTATGTTCAACCTTGAGGATTGAAAAAGTTCAAGATCTTCCAGATGACTTTGCAGCAACAAATTCAAAATCAGAAAAAAACAATGAGTAATCTGACAACTACCAACCAACTAAGAATGCTAAAAAATAGTTTTTTATGAAAAAGTCCAACTCAACACTAGTCGAGGTTCCTCCTGATCCCTTTTATGATCCTCTACCACCCTCAGTAGAAGATCTATTAACATACGAATATGAACTTTGTGAGGAAGGTCAATATTTAACCTACGAATGGGCAACTAGAGAAATCAAAGAACATTTACTCAATTGGGTACGTGTCGGATTAGTAGCTGAAAAAGTTCGTTATTACAAACTTTGGAAAGGTAGATTTTCGAGCTGGCAAGAATATTGCGAAAAAGCAATAGGTAAAGCCAAATGGCAAATCAGCAAACTCATTCGAGCTACCAGAGCAGTTATTTATCTTGCAGAAGCAGGATTTGAAACCCTTCCTAATTGTGAAGCCCAAGCCAGCAAATTACTAAAAACTGCTCCCCAGGAAACAGATTTAATTGAATCTTGGCGCAAAGTTCTTGAGGAAGTACCCAAGCATTTGATTAGTGCTAATGCCATTGGTCGAGTTTTTGGAGAGGAAACCCAGAAAAAACGGATGAATATCAACTCCGATTTATACCAACGGTTAAAACAAAGAGCTTGTGAGTTGGGAATTTCAGTTGAACAGCTGATCGAAGAATGGCTTGATGAAGATCAAGTTATGGAACCAGAAACCGTAAGTGAATTCTCAAGTGAGGAATTATCTGAGGAAGATCCGAATATGCCAATCACCAAGAAAATGGTGGCAAGATGGCAAGCTGATCTAGAAGCCATAGTTCGTGAATACGATTTTCAAGATTGGTTAACTTTAATCTGGTTTAAATTCTTAGTGCCTGTGTAAATTCATACCTTACTTCCCTTGATTGTATCGGTTATTAAAAAAGTAAATATTACACTTTGCTAAAATTCTATTCGCGATCACGGAAAATTTGATTCTCAACGAACAATTAACCATTAGCAATTAGCCATTTAAAATATAATTTTGATTATTTTTTTAAGTAGATCTAAAAAATATGTCTTTATCTGATCAACAACGTGCTGCTTGTAGAGAAATTGCTAATCGATTAAAACAAGCTGATATTCAAGCAGGAAAGACTCCTGATCCTGATTATTTTTATGATGCAGTGGCGCAAAAGAGGATTAAAAGTTTTCGTTGGTATCTTTTTCTGCTAAATCGTCCTTTTGTTTGGTTGAGAAGGAGAATGATTGAGCCTTTAGACTTTAAGAGTTATCAGGCTAAATTCTTTAAATTTTTTGCTAAGGTTAGTCCTGTTCTTGAGGTTCTTGGAGTTGTAGCTATTCCTTTTGTACTTTTTTATTACGAGAATAAGCGGGAAGATAGACAAATAGCTTTTGAGCAAAAGGTGATTACTTCGCAGGCTGAAGTTAGTCAACAGCAAGCGGTTAGAGCTTATTTGTCTCAAATTACTACTATTTATTTGGATGTTGAAGACCGAGAGAATATCCGACAGGATACTGATTTTAGAAAGCTTTTGGCGACGAATACTATAGCGATATTTGATGAATTATCCATTAATGAAAGTTTTCAAGATAATTTAGAAGATGGTGATGAGTTAAGAGAAAAGTTGCTTAGGAGTGATAGGAAAGGGGATGTAATTAATTTTTTGTATCAGTTGGATTGGATTAGTGGTAATGATCCTTTACTTTCGATGCGTGGCGCTAATCTTTCTCAAGCTAACCTGGGGATTTTCGAGCTGAATAATGTCAACTTGAGTAACACTGATTTGAGTAGCGCATATTTATATGGAGCTGATCTAAATGATGCTGACTTGAGTGAGGCTATTTTGAGTAACGCTAATCTGAGAAATACGGAACTGAAAAATATTGATCTGAGTGGGGCACAATTGGGTGGCGCTGACTTGAATAGAGCTTTCCTAAAAGGAGCTAACCTGAGAGGTGCTTACTTGAGTGGAGCGGATTTTAGTAGGGCAAATCTGAGTGGTGCTGATCTGAGAGGAGCTTTGTTGAGTGATGCTGTTTTTTGTAAAACTATTATGGAAGATGGAAAAACTAAGAATAATAGCGGTTGTGAAGAGTCTGAAAAATAGTTCGGTAGTTCAGTAGGTTGGGTTAGCGTTAGCGTAACCCAACGAAACTAATACCCCTGTTGGGTTTCACTTCTGTTGGGTTTCACTTCGTTCTACCCAACCCAAAATTTAAAGTTTTGTTAGTCGATCAAATCTCAAAGTTTGCAAAAAGTAATATTCTCTTTTTTAATAACCGATACAATCAAAAGTAAGGTCGTTGTATTTAATGCGTTATTAAAGTTTTGATGATTATGAGTATTTTGGGAATTACTTTGCCAAAGATAATGAAAAATTTGAAAAGTGCTTCTGTACTATTTTTAGTAGTCGGCTCATTATTCTTTTCAGGATATTCTTCTGTACAAGCCGAAATTAAAGATGATAGTAAAAGCGAAAATCTTTCACAAAAGACTACTATCTCTGAAGTAGATCCAGCTCTTCGTGATGAGGCGATTAAAAAGGGAGAAGAAGCAAGTAAGAAGATAGCTTTGCTTAAGAAAGATAGTAGCTTAAGTACCACTGCTAAAAGAATTTTAGACAAAGCAGATGAAGCGAATCAACAAGGAAATAATGAACTTTATCTAGAGACAATTCGAGAATATTATCAAATACTTGATGATGATTCTATTAAAAGACAGGTAGAATCAAAAATCCTTTTGGCAAGAGTTTTATTTTCTCAATTTCAATTAAAAGAAGCACAAAAAGTTTTAGAAGAAGCAGTAGTTCTCGATCCAAAGAATATTGAGTCTAAATTAGAGCTTGCCGAGAATTTGAGATGGAATGGTGACTATCGAAGAATGGAGAAAGTATCTCTAGAAGCTATTGAATTAATTGAAGATCAGGGAACAGTAGATGAATGGCTTCTCTCAAGAGGTCTTAACAGTCTTGGTTTAGCATATTTATTTGGAGGTCAATATGATTTGGCAGTTAGTCCTTTTGAAGAAGCTTTAGAACTTAATAAAAAAATTTTGGGAGAAGAAAATCCCGATGTATCAGTCAGCCTCCATAACCTAGCATTACTCTGCAAATCTCAGGGAAAATATAGCGAAGCAGAACCTCTTTATATTCAATCTTTAGAACTTGATAAAAAACTACTAGGAGAAGAACACCCTAATATAGCAAGCAGTCTTAATAATCTAGCATCACTCTACAGAGCTCAGGGAAAATACAGCGAAGCAGAACCTCTTTATATCCAATCTTTAGAACTTTTAAAAAAACGCCTGGGAGAAGAACACCCTAATATAGCAAGCAGTCTTAGTAACCTAGCAATGCTATACACAGATCAGGGAAGATACAGCGAAGCAGAACCTCTTGCTCTCCAAGCTTTAGAACTTGATAAAAAACTGCTGGGAGAAGAACATCCTGGCGTAGCAATCAGTCTCAATAACTTGGCAATTCTTTATTACCATCAAGAAAGATATTCAGAAGCTAAACCTCTCTTCGAGGAAGCTCTAAAAATTGCTGAAGCAAAATTAGGAGTAGATCATCCTAGCATCAAAAATTACAGGCAACATTTGCAAATCAACTTAGACGCAATGAACAAACAGCGCTAATAGCTTCAAATCATCATTCAACATTTTTATTTATCAGCGATATTGTTACTTATTAGCGATCGCGCAGTGCCTCGCTTTGGATATCTCGTATTTCTTTTATTAGCGATCGCTGATAGAAAAACACGCGATCGCGCAAGATTTGACCCTCAACGAACAATTAGCCATTAACAATTAACAATTTTCAATTTTCAATTCTCAATTCTCAATTGCGATCATAATTTTGGCAATCTGCTTGAGAATACGCAAAATATCCTGTAACTGATTTCTGCGAGGTAGAAGCAGGTAAAAAATATTAGATAAATCATATTGGGGAACATCTTGGGTCGACATTTTAATGAACATAAATTCATCCCCGTTACCAATCAAACCATAGACGGGACGTTCTGGGTTAGGATTTGCCATCATATAAGTCATTATTTGAGGCAAGGCTACGGGAAAAGCAATAGTAGATTTAGATTCAACGATTAAAACCCAAAATTGTTGAGCAATAACTAAAGTATCAATGCGACCTCGTAAAATTTCATCTTTCTCTTCTACTTCCAGTTCTACACTTGCTTCGGTGGTGACGTAGAAAGGTTCATCATATAAACCTGCTAAGGTAAGTAAAGGTCCAATTAGTAATTGATTAATCAGACCTTCTGCAAGAGAACTTCGTTTTCTATGACGTAAAAATCGTCTTTTAATTTGGTCTAGGGTCTCTTGCTCTTGAGCAGTTAGTTGAGGTAAGTCTTGTTGCCATTCTTGAAAGAAAAGGTCATTATCCGTAGGAAGTAAATTAAACTTTTGTTCGAGGTCAGCTAGAGTAGTGATAGTCTTGGAAATGGGGTAAGTTTGAACCATGATGGATATTGAAAATATTTGGGAAGAATACCGAGCAGATATCCTGGCATTTTTGCATTCAAGAGTTGCTAATGCTGATGATGTCGATGACTTGTTGCAAGATATTTTGATTAAAGCATACAAAAAGATTCACACTGTTAAATCAGAGAGAAGTGTTAAGTCTTGGTTATTTCAAATCGCAAATCATACCATTATCGATTTCTATCGTAAAAAGAATAAATCATGGGCATTGGAGATTGAAGACCTTGGGTTAAGCGAAGACAGTTTTGATACCATGGAAGAATTATCCCATTGTGTTAAGCTTTTAATTGATTGGTTACCAAAAAAAACTGCCGAATTAATTATTGCTATTGATATTCAAGGTCAATCACAAAAAGAATATGCCAGCAATCTTGACCTTAACTATTCCACGGTAAAATCTCAAGTTCAGAAAGGCAGAAAACAATTACGTAAACAGTTTGAAGACTGCTGCTATTTATCCTTTGACCAATATGGTAGTGTCATAGACTTTGAACCCAAATCACAAGATTGTCCAAAATGCTGATGATTTTTCGTCTTTTCTGTTGACTCCACGTCTTATAAGTACATGCGTTAAATAATGGGAGTCAAAAATGATCAAAGTAATCAGCTTTAAAATTTGTCCTTTTGTTCAAAGAGTGACAGCGCTTCTGGAAGCAAAAAATGCACTTTATGATATCCAATATATCGAGCTCAATAACAAACCAGATTGGTTTATCAAGATTTCCCCTAATGGTCAAGTTCCGCTTCTTATTACTGAATCAGGTGAAGTTCTTTTTGAGTCTGACGCCATAGTTGAATATATTGAGGAAACTGTTCCCAGTTCTCTGTTTAGTGATAATCCGGTCAAAAAAGCACAAGAACGTGCCTGGTCATATCTTGCTTCAAAGCATTATCTGACTCAATGTAGTGCCCAGCGCAGTAAGGATAAAAAAACATTGTTAGAACGAACTGATAAATTGTCCAAGGCATTTTCTAAATTAGAAGCAAAACTTGCTGACAATAAATTTTTTAATGGTGATAGTTTGGGGATGGTCGATCTTGCCTGGCTTCCTTTGTTACATCGTGCATCAATAATTGAAAACTATTCTGGCTATGACTTTGTTGGTAAGTTTCCTAAGGTCAAATCACTGCAACAAAATATTTTGGAGACTGGCCTGGCAGAGAAATCGGTTGCGGCAGATTTTGAAGAGAAATTTACTGCGTTTTATTTGTCGGAGCAAACTTGCTTAGGGCAATGTGCCAAAGCTAAACGGGGAACAGCTTGTGTTGGTGAATCTGAGTGCCAAGATGAGGATTTTGATTGTTGCGCTTGATTGGGTTAGTTTTTAAAGGGTAGTTTGTCGCGATCGCTAATCAAAAAAAACGCGATCGCGTATTGCAAGAAGCTATTGAATTATGAGAAGCGATTTTGGAAAACTCATAGATATTTTTGTTGGGTAAGAGCTAAAAGATCACAGTAGTGATTCTGATTTTTTGCCAAGTCAGTTTGTTTATTGACTATTGCGACCTTTATTAATGAGACCTCTTATGTCTTGTTCCAATTTCTTGGGATCTTTGTGCAATTTTTTTGAGAACAACCAGTTCTTATATGTTCCTCCAATATCTACAACGTTACTTCCCTTTGAAGATTTCCGAGCTTTTATTTCATTAAGATCGAGGGAGTTAATATCAAGCTTCCATCGAATCTCGCTCTCTGTATCTCTCCTCTTTTTATCATCAAGTATACATATCAAGTATTTATCTGTAGCAACAAGCCATGTCTGTTGCTTAGATGTTTGAAACAATAGTAATTTATCCAGAATCCTAGTTGAACTCTCTAAATCTTCTTTAGCGATTTTAGCGATAATGAGGTTTTCAATTCCTTGTTCAGTATAAAAACCTTGTTCGGTATAAAAACCTGATATATCCTGTGGTTTAGATTCGGCTACCCGCACTATATTAGTTAAATATATATACTTTTTAATTTCCGACAATTCTAATAGTTCAACATGCTTTAAGATACTTGATATACTTTCGGTACTGTACTGAGTATCTTCTTCTCTAAAGTCCAAATCTTCCCCCTTAGCAATTTTAATGACAATACTAGGATCATTGACACATTTCTCATAAAGAGCAGGTTCAAGGTATTGAATTAGTAGCAAAACTGCAATCAACTTTACGTTAGGGTCTTTATCATTATTTAATTTGGAGAGTTCATAGTTTAGAGATAGCATGTTTATGAAACGTTTTACCGCTCTTGGATTGCGATCTATGCCATCGTTAAGGATTGCTTTGCATTCTTCCAAGTCTGTTGGCAATAGTTCTTTTATGTAGTCCTCCATGTTTGTTTTTTCAATAGGTGGAATAATAAAAGGCAACTGGACAATCTTATCTAAATAGCTAATGTAATTTGAGTTGTCCCCATCATAGTACTGTTTGACGCTGGACTCTAACACAGCATGATCAACTGCAAGGAAATAAACACAACCATCTAAGTTCAAATATAGTTTTAGTGACTCAAGTACACCTATTATTTTCTCGGGAAGACAGCGATCTAGATCATCAATGAAGAAAATGATTCGCTTCTTATCTGTTGATAGCTTCTCTAGAGCTCGATTCACAACATCCTTAATATTTCCAAGCAGTTTAACTTGAGCACTACGAACAAGGAATTCTTGCTCTTCATACTCATGAAATGCTCTTTCAACGTCTTTAATATCAATATTTATTGATTTCTTCAGAGTCCATCCAGCAAGGGCACGTGTTATTGTATGTAAGGTTTTTTTTACGGATTCTTTAACTTTTTCTTCAAAGCCAGCTTTATCAGTTAAGGCATGCAATAAAGCAAGTGCAGGATGATCATCAAATTGATGTTGCCATGCGTCAAACCAAACGGTAATAATCGCATCATTTTGTTGAGACAAATAGTGTTCTATCATACGTAATAGAGAGGTTTTGCCTACTCCCCATTTTCCATAGAGACCAATAACAAGCGGAGTTTCAGAAATAACCGCGATCTCAGCCAGTGATTTAGCATATAAGTCACGCCCAAGTTGATCCTTATCTGCAGGTTTATCATTAAGTATCTGATATTCACCCATCGCATTATCCTCAATTTTTGTGAAACAAGCTGAAATCCTAGAAAGTAAAAAATATTAAATAGTCACAAAATCATCTGCGTTTAAATCGGCAACACTAACATTATCCACTAAAGCTAAAACTTGATTTGTATCTGCGATCGCGATTTGTACCATATTGATATTCTGACTCAAACTCAAATCCCCAAAAGTCAATTCTCCAATGCCAAAACGATCGCTAAGGACAAATTTATCCACACCATCTTGATAATCCCTAATGCGATCGCGACCAATATTATTGCCTCTAGTCAACTCAAAGCGATCGCGACCTGCATTGCCAAACAAAGTATCCTCTCCACTACCACCAAACAGCAAATCATTCCCCGCACCTCCTACAAGTTGATCACGACCCGCTCCCGCTTCTAACACATCATTGCCCACACCACCATCAAGACTATCTTCGCCATTCCCACCAAAAAGAAAATCATTGCCATTATTGCCAAACAGAGTATCGTTTTGATTGCCCCCTTTGAGAGTATCGTCTCCATCCTCTCCCGCAAGGCGATCGCTACCAAGTTGCCCAGCAATGTAATTATCCTTCTCATTCCCCGATAAAACATCGCCCCTGGAAGTCCCAATCTGATCATGAGTTTGATAAAAATCATCGCTATCTAATTCCTCAACCGAAATATTTCTGACCACCCCAATCAACTGATTATCATTGCGAAATCTAATCTCGACATCATTCCCCGATTGATTAAGCAATAACCGATTAAAAGTTAAGCCGCTGATTAGTTGAAACTTATCCACCCCATCAACATAATCCCCTATGACTGCCTCATTAGACCCCGCACTTTTGCGTAGTTGAAAAACATCCAACCCAGCACCGCCAATTAAAGTATCACTTCCCAAACCACCAAAGAGGGTATCAAAACCCGCACCACCCTCTAGGCGATCGCTATCCTCACCGCCTTCGAGAAGATCATCTCCCGCATCACCTAACAAAGTATCATCACCTAAACCACCGGCAATAGTATCAAACCCATCATTGCCCTCTAGGCGATCGTTACCCAAACCACCATCAACCAAATCATCATTGGCCTGTCCTTCGAGAGTATCGTTACCAATCAAACCGAAAAGCGTATCCTGACCTTCACCACCCAACAGCAGATCATTACCCGAACCACCCTCCAAGGAATCATTATTCATATTCCCCAAGAGAGTATCGTTCCCAACACCACCAACTAAAGTATCGTTACCACTATTGCCCTCTAAACTGTCATTGCCATTGCCACCTTGCAGAGAGTCATTAGCCAATTGACCAAACAGAGAATCATCCCCATTGCCGCCTAAAAGAGTATCTGAGCCATTATTACCGAACAAGCGATCGCTATTATCTCCACCATCTAATAAATCATTGCCCCCATTACCCACAATGGTATCCTTACCCCTTAAGCCATTAATTTCTTCCCCTTTAACACCCCCTTCTAAAGAGTCATCGTCATCGGTGCCCTCGATGACTTCAGTGTTATTCCCAAACAAAACGTAACTCTTCCCCGAATTAGTTTGATTATTAGCGTCACCGCCGGGAGAGCCAATGATCACATCAGCAATTCCATCATCATTCACATCTCCCAAATCACTAACTGCTAGCCCTAAACTATCTCCCTTCGCGATCGCATTCACGACCAAACCAGTACGACGATTCAGAGATGCTAGATCAAGATTTCCATCACTACCCACATTGGCTCCACCATAGACAATATAAGTACGACCCGCATTATTCTGCTCATCAGGATCGGCAGCGGGAGCACCAATCATTAGATCATCAAAACCATCTCCGTTAAAATCATCTGCCTTGCTCACCGCAGCTCCAGCAAGATCACCACTGTCAGTTCCATTAATCACAAAGCCATTATTGCCATTGACCTGATTGAGATTAAAATTACCCGAACGACCAAGATTTCTTCTGCCGAAGATAACATAGGTTTGTCCCGCAAAATTATTACCATTCGCTCTACCATAACGTGCACCCACCAAAAGATCATCAATCCCATCACCATCGATATCTCCTGCACTACTAATCGAAGACCCAGCGCGATCGTTATTGCGAGCGCCATTGATCTCAAACCCATTACTACCATCGAGATCTGCAAAATTTACTAACCCAGTACTGCCAATATCACTACTACCAAAAACCACATAACTTTTCCCAGGAATAGTCGGATTACTATCTTCTGTCCCAACAATTAGATCCCCAATCCCATCACCATTAATATCTCCTGCATCGGTAGCAAAGATACTTAAACTATCGGCCGCATTGGTTTTTTTAAGGATAAATCCTTGGTCGCCATCAAGATTATCAAGATTGAAATTCCCATTATTCCCCAGATTTTCTGAGCCAAAAATAACGTAAGCTTCACCTAAATAATTACTATTGGCCGCATAAATATCCTGACTACCAATGACAATATCATCGATGCCATCACCGTTAAGATCTCCCGCACTGCTAACTGCCAGACCCAAGCGATCGCCGACATCTTTGCCCTGAACTACAAAACCATCACTACCATCAAGCTCCGACAATTCTACGCTGCCATTACTACCAATAGTTTCCCCACCAAAAACAACATAGGCTGCCCCCGCATCGATATTGCCATTAGAATCAGCATCCCGTGCGCCAATAATCAGATCTTCGTAACCATCATTATTGATATCTCCTGCCCGACTCACCCCAAAACCCGCTTGATCGCCGACCCTTTCACCATTGATTACAAAACCGTTGCTGCCATCGAGACTATCTAGTTGCAAGCTATCATTATTACCCAGATTTTTATTACCAAAAATCACATAGCTCTCTCCCGAATTATTGCCATTGGGATCTCCCCGTTTCGCACCAATCAAGATATCGTTAATACCATCACCATTAAGATCGCCGGCACTACTAACCGAAGCTCCAGATTCGTCGAACTTATTGATTCCGTTGATGACAAAGCCATTGCCATTATTGATTTGATCGGTGTTAATTAATTTGGTAAACATTTAATTGAGTAATGAGTAATGAGTAATGAGTAAGAGGTTTTAATTGCTAATTGTTCGATGGTCAATGTTTAATGTTTAATGGTCAATAATTAACTGATTATTTCAATGTCAGAACTTTCTAGAGTGGGATTATTGCTAAAATTGGCGATGATGATTGCTTCGTTGCTTCCGGTGCCATCGCTATCGAAGAGTAATCTGTCATTGTTAGCGTTATAAATAAACCTGGTATTCTCATTAACAGAGGCATTGCCCAGAGTAAATTGCGACTCATCGAGAATTCCCAACTCCAAATCTTCCCCAAAAGCAGAGCGGTCAATCACGATTAAATCTGAGCCTGATTCAAAATCGGTGATAGTATCATTACGATCGCCCTTAGTTGTATAGATAAAGCGATCATTACCATCTCCTCCAGTCATCACATCAACTGCCGCACCCCCAATAATAAGATCATCTCCCGCACCACCAATCAATGTATCCCTGCCTCCCCGACCATTAAGTTCTAGTTGCAATTGGGTTACCGCCGAACCGTCTAAGGTATTAACCCCGCCGCCACCAAAAATCTCGACAACTTCGATATTACTAAAACTGTCAATTCCTCGACCAATCAGCTTGTCATCAGTAATCGTAAAATTGAAATCTCCCGTTTCAACAACGGTGTCAAAACCATTACCACCATTGATTAAATCGTTACTATTACCGCCTCGGAGCGTATCATTGCCATTGCCCCCATTTAGCGTATCCTGACTACCTTCTCCATTGAGATTATCGTTGCCATTGCCGCCGTTAATAGTGTCAAAACCACCACCACCATTGAGAGTATCGTTACCGCTATCGCCTGATAAAAGATCATCTCCTTGTTGGGCACGAATAATATCAGAACCATCGCCACCTAGAATGGTATCTTTTCCTAAACCACCAAAGAGTAAATCCCCGCTTTGATTGCCTTCGATGCGATCGTTACCACTGCCACCTTCAATGAGATCGAGATCCATGCCACCTTTAATGGTGTCATTACCAGAATTACCCCTTAAAGTATCGCGATTATTTCCGCCATCGATATAATCATCATCGCCATCCCCATTGATCGTATCCTTGCCATCATTACCGAGGAGCGAATCGAAGCCTGAACCACCAAAGATAAAGTCATTACCCACTTCGCCTTTGACAGTGTCATCCCCATTATTTCCTTCTAGACGGTCAAACCCATTTCCACCAGTTAAATAATCATTATCATCACCACCACGGAGGACATCAAAGCCCGCCCCACCAATGAGTGTATCGCTATCGGCACCACCGACAAGGCTGTCATTATCCTCCCCACCAATCAGGCGATCGTTACCCCCAAGACCGATAATCGTATCATTCCCGCTTAATCCTTCAATGCGATCTGCTTTGATGCTGCCAACTAGAGAATCACCATTTTCAGTTCCCATTACATTATTAATAAAGGGTTCGGTGATGGTAAGAATTTGATTGACTGAAATATTATTGAGGATTTGAGTTCTACCCGACGGCCATTTGATTTCAATGCGGTTAATCTGCTCATCTTGTCCCAAACCAAAATGAAGTCGTTGGTCATTTTGGGCAAAGTTATGAGTTCCATTATTCTGTTCTCGTAATTGAGTAGTTCCCCCAGAGGTTACTCGTACTTGGGCACCAATGCCATCACGGTTAGATTCAATCCCAACTAATTTAATTTGTAGCCAATTGTTATCATTGCCTTGATTTTCAAACAATTGACTAGTATTGCCGAGATAGGTTTTGCGGGGAGATTTGGTAATAGTAGAACTACTAAAGATATCGATCGCGCCATCATTATTGACATCGGCAGTAGCAAGTTTAGATCCGGTTTCAAAATCTAACCACACAGGTCCAACAGCTTGACTTTCAGCTCCACCGGCTAATGTGACTTTGACGAAGGTGCCATCTCCTTGATTTTCGTAGAGAATATTTGGTTGATCAAAAGAAGAGTAGGAATTAGAAATATAAATATCGAGATCTTTGTCGTTATCAAAATCGGCAGCAACGGCAGATTGGGCATTGGTTAATTCGGTTAAACCCACAGCAACACTACTATCTACATATTGACCTGTGGCTTCGTTATAGATCCAAAGTTGATCGGTTAAAGCATTATCTAGAGGATCGACATTGTCAAAACCAATCGGTTGCAAGTTGGTAATATTGGCGGTGGATTCGACTGCAGAGCGAATTTTCTCGAAGTTAAAACCATTGACACGAACTTGCCAGGTTTGGTTATTGGCGTTGTAACCAATATAGATTCCCCGAGCCGAGCGATCGCTTTTGATTCCTGTGATATTGGCACTGGTAGGACTAAGGGCTAGAGCAGCGACTCGATCTATTTCATTGGTTCGAGGGTTATCATTGCTGGTGGCAGTTTCTGTGGTTTCGGAGCTGATATTAACGAAAGCTTCTAATTCGGCGGCGGTGGGGTTGCGGCCCGAGGAACCAATGTAGATTTGATTGGGATTGATATCGATCGCCAGGGCATTGGGACTAAAGAAATCGATCGCGACGGCTCCTGTAGTTCGAAAACGATAACCTGTTTCGGGGGTGGCATTACTAAAAACTAAATCGGCAGCAATAATGCGATCATTATTTTGGGAGACACTAGCATGATCGATATCGTGACGCGATCGCACGAGAAGAATATCATTATGCTCATCACCATTAAAATCAGCAATAATCGTATCTCTGGCGGATTCATGGTCAGCAAAGTCTTCTGATTGATCCGGGTTCCCTTCGTTATTAATAGGGATATCGGAAGTTAAAGGAAAATTATAATCATCTGTGATATCTACAAAGCCATTGCCGGAGGAGATATCGTAAACTTTAAGGGGAAATTCGAAGGTTCCTTGAATAATTAAATCTAGTTTGCCATCTCCGGTGAAATCAGCTAGTTGACCATAACGAGAAGAGCCGGGAACATCGAAAACCACTGCCTCAGAGCGATCGACAAACGTGCCATTGGCTTGTTGTTCAAAGTAAGCATTAGCCGAGCTGCCATCGGGTCGAGCAGCGACTAAATTGACAAAATCTAATAACCCATCATTATTGCCATCAAACCAAACAGACGCTCTGGTGCGAGCCAGTTTGTAACCAACATTGGTATTTTCGGCTTCATTGGTTAACAGATTGGAATCGCGAAACCGATTGATGAAGAAATGATTGGATTGTCCTCTGCCATCTCCGACAATGCCACCGAGCTGTCCGCCCCCAGCAACAAATACATCGGGATCTCCATCATTATCAGTATCGACCCAAGTGCTGCCGTGGGTATCTCCACCACTACCTTGTCGCCAGTCTTCATCTAATAAATTGGTGAATGTTCCGTTGCCATTATTGATGTAGAGAAAGGGAAATTTGGCATCGGGAAATAATACTTGATTGGCCGCATTGTTACTATTAATTGCTCCGTTGTAGCCATGTCCACTAATCCAAAGATCGACTAATCCATCACTGTTATAGTCTAACCAAGATACACTGATTGCTTCGTCTCCTCGCTGCCTTGACCAAGTGATACCTGCGTTTTGTGCAGTATCACTGAAGGTATTGGAGTTTAAACCCATGTCATTAATTAATAGTTAATAATTGATAATTTTTAGTTGCTTACCAACTAAATCTGAATTTTTATAGATAAATAAAAAAATAATTTAA
>JBCCYD010000116.1:0-14832 GCA_039190385.1 Cyanobacteria bacterium P01_F01_bin.143
ATAAAAGGACTGAAGTTTAGGCCGTTTATTACAAAAATAATTGACACCAACAAATTTTAGTTTGATATCTAAATATTAATGTTTAATGTCGTCATTCAATTAACTTTTGCTGAGATACTCAGTATTTTTATTTCACTATAGCTTGTATCTCAGCCTTTCCTTTTTTGATGATTTTTCTCTCTATTTTCTTGTCTAATTGACTTTTGCGGAGTTTTATTTGCTTTTTTTGTAGACTGCAACAAGAATAAGGACTTCTCAGCATTTCTACGTCTGTATCGTTCTTTAGCAAGTTCGCTTTGTAGTTTCTCAATATCTATAGAATTCTTTGCAGAGTCAGTTTCTTTAGTCTGATACTGCACTAATAAAACTTCAGCCTTTTCACGTCTTTGCCTTTCTTTAGCAAGTTCACATTGTAGTTTCTCAATATCTATAGTTTCTTTTGTATAGTCAGTTTCTTTAGTCTGATACTGCACTAATAACACCTCAGCCTTTTCACGTCTTTGTCTTTCTTTAATGAGTTCATTTTGTAGTTTCTCAATATCTATATCCTTGGTTATATACAATAGATATTCAGGCGCATTCTTAAAATTTGGTTGCTTGTAGATAACCTCGGATAAAAGCTTTATAGCAGTTTCATTATCTTCATTTTCTAATGCTCCAATTGCTTGATTATAAGCAATTAAAAGCTGTTCTTTATCCCGAACTTGCTGCAAACATATCACCCATTTTTGTTGTTCTGGATATTGTTCAAGCAGACTTTCATAAATAGCAATAGCAGCAGACCATTTTTCTTCAGATTCATAATCTTGTGCCAATTTTTTTAGTGATTTTATCTCCTGGAATCTAGCATTCTGTAGGCGAGCTTGCCAATCTTGATTGGCAGGCTTTTTTGATAAGATTTCTTCAAGAATTTGGATTGCAGCTTTCCAGTCACCTTCGGTTTCTTTTTGTTTTGCGAGTTCGGCCTTTGCTTCTAGTTCACGTAAAAGTTTTTCACGTGAAATTTTCTCAAGTCTTTCTTGGGCAAGGGGTTGAAATTTATCAATGGTGAGTATTCTCTGATAAATTGAAATAAGGTTTGATTCATCTTTATTTGAGTTTTCTGCAACTGCTAGCCAAGACTTAATCAGGTCTGCCTGAGCAGATCTCTCATCATATTTATAAGCTTCTTCTAAGATATCAACTGACTCTTCTGCTCTATCGAGTTCAAGTAGCATACGTCCTAGTAGTAACCTTGATTTTAAATGATTAGGATTGATTTTTAGAGACTGCCGCAGGTTATTTTCTGCCTCAGTAAACTGATGACTAGAGTAGTATATTTGCCCAGCTCGAAATAATGTTTCAGCAAGAGGATCAAGTCGGTCAAGCTCTTCTTTGACTCTTGGCAAAGGACGATTCTTAGCGACCCAGTACTTCAGTAGAGGAACAACAAAACTGTATCCTCCATCTACTTTTCTTAGTAACTCCCATTCAACTAGCATTTCAGGAGCAAGCTCTAATTCTCTTACAATTAGCCGTACTCCACTTCGATTCAGTATTTTTATTAATTTTTCTTGCGTAATGATTTTTTCTGTTTTCTCTGCCATCGCTGATACGATGATCCGTTCAGCTGGAGGCAAACCATCCCAAATCCAGTTAAAAGAATTTGCTCCTTGCTCTAATGCTTCATCAATAGCGTTATCAATATCATTTTCATTAACTTCTGGAATTTCTGTAGGTTCCTCATCATAAGCATTCTCAAAGATAACACTACACAAAAGCTGTGTAAAATAAGTATGTCCTTGACAAATTTCCCAAAGATGTTCGATTGCCGCATCGCTCCAGCGTAAACTATTTTCTTTTTCAGCTTGACGAATCAACGCTTCAGCTGAAGCTCTATTGATGTGGGATATCCGCTTTGCTCGAACTCCTTTAAAAGTCGACAAAGTCTTGATCGATAAATCTTCAGGACGACGACCAATCACAAAAACAAACTGAACGGATTCAATCTCTGTCATCCAACTGCGGAGATAGGGAAAAAAGGATTGACCAGCTTTTGCTTGTTGAGGACTATCAAGTACATCAAATTCGTCAAAGAGTAGAATCAGACCACCTTCTGATGTATTTTTTGATACTTCAGGAAGAAATTGTGATTTAAAAAAATTACCAGAGTCATCGAACAAACTCGAATCTGGCATTGACTGACCGATGGCAGAAGATATAGAGCCAGCAATCTCATAAAGTAGCTCAGGTAAAAGCTTTTCAGCTTTGTCTTGAAGATCAAAATAAACTGGAGTATATTTTCCCTCGCCTAATAATTTTTTCTCAAGTTGCAAAAGTACGGAAGTTTTGCCAATTCTTCTTTGACCATAAAGGACAATAGCATTGCTATTAGGATGATTCAGCACCTGTAAAACTTCTCGGAATATGTCTTCCCGTCCGAAGAAATTCTGTTCCGACCGAATGGGATTACCAGCTATATAAGGATTCAGGGGAAACATAAACTAACTGAAAGAAATTACACGACTTTTACTAAAATGCTAGGTTACAAAATTTTCCTACAGTTGAGATTAACAAAACTCTTCAATATCTATAGGCTTATCTCAATTCTTACCAACATCATTTATTTAAGTATATTCTTATCTTGAACATTTGGTTTGTGATAATCATCACTTTGTAGCTATTATTAAAGGCGATATCAAATTCTCAGAAGATAATGGTGATCGCTATCGAGCTTGGACAGATATTACTTTTTCATCCTATATCAACAAGATCTTTTAGATATATGGAATACTCAAGAATTTCGTAAGCTACCTCCTCTCAAGTAAATTTAGCTCAGCTAACAGTATGAAATGCCCTCGAATCCATAAAGCTCAAGCAGTTGATAATAATACCTTGGTTGTTGAATTTGATAATCAAGAGATTAAAAAATACGACATAGGTAAACTCTTGAGATATCCAATGTTTTCTCCACTGCGGAAACCCAAATTTTTCAAGAATTTTAAAATTGAGCCAGGTGGATATGCAATTGTCTGGAACGAAGACATTGATGTAAGCGAGTATGAACTTTGGAAGAACGGAGTTAAAGTATAAGTCTATTTATTCTTGACTAGAGGGTAAAAAGCACTTGCTTTCAAATTGCGATCAAATTTTGATATTAATAAAAACCACATTCTGCGAGTATTGATAAAAAAATAGAGGCACTTTTTCAAACACCTCTACAATAATTTGTTGTTGTCTACTTACGCCCACTAACCAAATATTGGTATCAAGAGGGCAGAAATCTATTCGCTATCAGCGCTAGCTTAAAACACAGGATGGAATCGTTTTAAACCGACCTTATCTAACACCATAAAACAAGGTTTTAAAATGAAGTAAACGATCGCATGTTGTAAAATCCGTTCCTTGGGCGAAGCATCAATATCCGAAACTGCCTTATTAACAGCTTCTAAATCCGCACCATAACCATGAACCCGATATTGGAACGAAGCAAAAGGCCCAAACAACACAGCAAAAAAGATTCTCGGTTTGAAAATCAACAACCATAAATTCGGCTGACAACCAATAAAGCTAGCCAACTCGTCTAAATAAGCATGATAATCAACCAAAGAAGTTAATCTCTGAGCATGAAGCTTACGATTTGTACTATAAACTTCGGCATCCATCTCACTAACTTTCTGCATCTTCTCCGTGCTAGGCAATTGCAACTTACCAGCTAAAACCCCGGCAAACCATCTCGCTTGCATCTCCGCAATTGGAGGCATCGCACCAATATTAGGTCTAGCAAAACCAATAAATGCCAAAGTCGATTCTTCAGGGATAAAGACATTTTTATACAGAGTACGACCATCAAGTTTGGGAACTTCCAAAAAAGGTAAGCGACTCTCGAAACCAGTACAAAGAATAATCGCATCAATCTCTTCAACGCGATCGCCTTGAAACTCAATCTTTTTCCCACCTGGATAACTCACCAAACCAGGAATAACCTCAACATTACCCTGAGCAATATCGGCAAGAAAGTCAGGACTTTTCGTAAATGGTTGGCTATTATGCATCGCTCCCGAATACCATTCAAGAGTCCGCTTAACTTTAGTTGTCTTAGCTGCCAATTCAGCTTCGGTTTGTGGTGTTTCGCTGCAAATCTCAGCACAAGCTTTACTTAAACTAACTCCACAAGCAGGGCCATGACGAGGTTGCGCTTTGAACAAGGCCACCCAGCTCTTCCAATCCCAAAGAGTACTCAACACATTCCAGGTTTTAACTGGCGAAAAGGGCAACATTAACAAAAATATAGGCAACCCAATCAAAGTATATAAAGTTTTAAAAGCAGAATATTCATCTTTATGACGGCAACTAACATTGAGATCATGTAAGAACTCCCGAGGCATCCAAACTTTAGCCCGAGTTGAATCATAATCCCCTGGCAAATCTCCCAGTCCCCAACGTTTTAAAACTGCAACTCCTTTTCTTAGAGAAATGTAGGTCTTATCTGCAACTTTGGATAATTCATGGGTATAATCAGCAGCACTTTCTCCACCACCAACCACGACCACTTTTTTACCTTTAAATTCATCTACAGTTTTGAGTAACGATGAATGGATTTTTACTCCCTCATAATTGTCGTTTCCGGGAATTTCATCCAACATCAATGGTTTGTGATGTAAACCAGAACACACTGCTACGCCGTCATAATGTTTTGTTTTACTAGTTCCACCTTGATCAAAGGTAATCTCCCAGCCCTCTCCCTGCTTGCGCAAACTAGTAACCTTACAATCAAATTGAATTTTATCAATAATGTCATTAGTTTTGGCGTAGTTAGTCAGATATTTCACATAGGCAGTATGGTGAGGAAAATGATCCACCTCATGCTCCATGGGAAAATCAGAAAATTGTAAAAAAGTTTTCGAGGAAGTAGCCGTTGTTTTAGCCGAAACCCCAACAGATTTCTTGCCAAAATACCATAGCCCGCCCAGGCCATCTCTTTGTTCTAAAATTTCGACTTCAAAACCTTCGGCTAATAGATGTTTGGCAGTGGTTAAACCTGCCGCACCTGCTCCAATTACACAGACCTGCATTATTTGTTGCTCCATAGATACAGTTTTGTTATATATAGGTTGGATTTTCTCCTGATAAGCAAATTGTAATTAAGGAAAGTATTGGGGAATCAAAAATAAATCCATAATTTATAATTCATAACTCTTGTTGTTGTACATTTGATAATTTAGCCAAGACGCGATCGCCAAAACCAAAATACTGAAGCAAATAATAGTCGGTGTTAGAGGAATCAAGATCAAAGAGGTAATTAACTCCACCAAAATTAGGAAGATCAGAATATAGGCAATAGTTTCGCGAGCTAGTAAATCACAAATTACGGCTCCTAAAGGTGCGCCCACAACTACCACAGGAATTGCGGCAAACCAATAACTTTGCACCGCAGGATTAAAATCGTTGAAGAACCAAACTTGTAAGGCAAATCCTGCGATCGCGTTAAAGGCCATTAAAATAACCGAGGTCGGGGTTGCCACTTTTTCACTCATTCGAAATAACAGCACGATTGTCGCAAAGACAATAATATCGATCCCATTCCCAACTAAACCACTCATAATTCCGCCGAGCATTCCCGCACCAAAGATAATTCGCTTTTCAGCCATCCCCCATTGCGGAATCGTTAAATGACAATGCCTAACACCACGATTCAAAATCATTAGCGTGATCGCAAAACTTGTCAGAACCAAAGTAAAAGATATCTTAATGATATTTGGCGGCAGTAAAGTATCGAAAAATGCCAATCCCAGAAAAACTCCCAACAATCCACCCAAACTTCCCCAGCGAATCACTCGCCATTCCACAGGAATTCCCATCAAGCAAATTGCCAAGGTAGCTGCTCCCATGCCCACACTTTGGATTGCCAGGGAAAAGACCTTCGCATCTTGAAAAGGAATTTCTAAGAGTTTCGTAAAAACAGGAAAGGCAACCGCCCCACCCCCTAGACTAGTTGCCCCTGCGACCATCGAGCCAAACATCATCGTCAGCGCGACTTGCCAATTCTCCAGCAAATTCGCGATCGCACCCCAGGGAGTCAGCATAGTTAACCATAAACTCCACACAAAAAGCGCGATCGGCACAAAGACCAAACGCCGATACAACAATAACGTCTTCTTTAATTTGATTGAAATTAAACTGGCTTTATCTAGAGAACTCCTAGTCATAGTCTTTGGAAAGTAAGGGGTAAGAGAAAATGGGCATTGAGAATTAAGTTAAGTAATTATAATTATTGTAACTATTTGTAACTAAAATATTGACGAAGAAAAGCTATTCCCTTCTGCCTTCTGCCCTCTACCTTAAGTTAAATCTCGTATCCTGCTTCCTTACATAAAGGCTCACAATATTCTGTTAGCCGAGCAAGATTTTCTGGTTCCAAAGCATTTTTCCAAGAATTGATATTTCCCACTCGAAACGTGCGAGTTTTGGGATCGTAAACATTTTTAGTTTGACGAGAAATTTTTTCATCCCAAGGTATGTCGAGATGAGCCGCCAAATCTCTTAAAGTTTGAGCTTGTTTATCCTTACTGCCACCGCCTTGTTCACCAATGAGATCTTCAAACTTAACCAAGAGGCAATTGGGATCTTGACCCCAGGCCAAAATTGAACGATAAATTTGGGCAAAACTATAAATCGTCAAATCAGATTTTTCTGCATAACCCCCATTCAGCAGAAAGTTGAGTCTCTCTTTAGTAGACATTGGTTCTAGATCAGCTTTTAAGGGAATTCCTTGGGGCAAAATATCTTTGGCTGAGTCAGAATTGAGAATAAATTTTAGCCGAGAAACAGTCACTGCCCGTGGGTCTCGAATAATACAGACATGATTATAATTCAAACTAGAGAGAACCTTATTAAGTTCAGGATTATAGGGAATATGTCCGTTAATGTATTGGCTTTTGGGCAAACATTCTAACCAGTATTCTAATTTAGACCTTGGTATCAGATTAGGAAAAATGATCCCAATATTTAATACATCTTCTTCTGATTTGTTGTTAACTATATTCTGATTATTTAAAACTCTAAGTATTTCATAGGAGCCTAAAAACTTAGGCGTGTTGGTGACATAAGCGTCACTAGTAAAATACTCGCGGTAACCAAAGATTTGAATTGCTTTAGCCAACAGATGAGTCCCACTTTTTGGCAAAGAATTAACCAATACTCGATTAGTTCTAATTTGTTCGTAAGACATTTATTAAAGGATAAGGGATAAAAAATGAAGGATCAGGAACAAAAGATAGAAGGGGCAAGGTAATTGACTCATTACTCATTACCCATTACTCATTACTCATTACTCAATTCAAAAGTCTTGTAGAAAATATTTCTCGGGAAATTTCTCGGTGATCATCATAATCGGCTTCCCATTAGTAAAAGCACGATAGGTACGAGAGAGCAGTTTATCCTCGGGTTTGATTTTAAAATAATCTGCGAGATCCCCTGCCAGTTCTCGGGATGAATCAACGATTTCCTTGAAGGTTTCTACTTTATGTTGAAGCCATAATCTACCGATAGACTCTTGAGATTTTAATAGTCTTTCTCGATATTTTTCATCCAGGCGATCGGGCACAATCAAAGACTCGGCATAGATCCAGTTTTTCCGACTAATCTTTCCTTGCAGCAAAACTTTTCTTTCAATCACTTCTTGCCCAACTTCGAGCTCTAAAGTTTTGACAGGATTCGTCACTAAAACAGTTCCTTCTGACAACTTAACTAAGTTAATCTTTTCAAATAAATAAGCTTCTAATATTTCGGTTAATGTCCCATCAGTTGTTAGGATTATCCTTTGAAAGATGCTCAATTTCGCAGGATTTATATGACTATGGGTTAAGCTCTCTTGTAAATCTGGACGGAGTTCATCTGCATGATTTGCCGCAATTTCTCTAGACTGTACCATTTGGTTTCCTCTTAGATATCTTATTTATAGGGTGATTTTTTGTTTTAATGCATATTTTAAATTTTTGATACTAGAATCGTAGCTATCAAAGGTATAGCCAAATAATTCAATATCTTCTTGAAAATTATCAGCAACTAACTTACGAGCGCGATCGCTGTAGTAATCTCGATAATCACGATGTTTGGACTGATTCAAGCGAGGTAAAGAGGTCTGCAAATTCAGCACTTGGCAAACATGATTAAAGTCCTCCGTTAAGGTTTCATAACGACCGAGATAATCAATATTTATTTCTCCATTCGCTTCTGTGATAATTTCTTTCTGTAATTTAGTTGCACCTTTGGGAAAGGGATTTTTGGTAGCTATAACCCATTCTAAATATTCTTCAAATCCGCCTGTCATATTTTTGACTAATTCATGGCGAATATGTTCGGTCTCTTTGAGAATGAAATGGTAGTAAGAAACTTGCCAATCCCAAGGATTTCTCACGAAAGCAAATTTATAAAAATCATTATATTCTTGGGGGAATTCCTTTTGTACATCCTTAGCTTTGGCATGCCACAAGGAAGATTTCCAGAGTTCATATAATTTATTGGGCTGTCCATTTTTTTCTTTGGGTGGACGCTTCATTTTAAATTTAGTGGGTTCTTCTTCATAATCTTTTAAAGCTTCTTTGACGCTAGTGCCCGCCGCTTTAGTAACATGAAAAAAAATAAATTTATGGGAGTAAGAAATTAACATAAAGTTAAGAGGTAAAAGGTATTATTTACTATTTTTAAATGCGATTGCCTTCTCTAACGAAAATAATTATAATAAGCGTCAATTATATTGATTAATCTTATTAAAGCGATATGAGAGAATTTTTTATAGGATAATCCTAAAAGTTATTGTTATTGATTTTTCACTCTAATTTCAAGTTCTTAAGTAATGACAGTTTTCAAATTTGCCCCAAGTGCAGCTATTGCGACAATCGGCTTTCTTTTTAGTATCTGTAGTCCTACAGTAGCTAAACCTCCTAGTTTTACAGTCGATCCCAAAGTTGAACAAAATTCTAATCCTAATGCCCCTCTTGCCGGAGTTCTATTCTTCGATACCGATGAACCCGTAACTACTACGATCGCGATTGGTGATGGCAAGAATGAATGGCAGTTAGAATATGATGAAACCAAAGATCCCGAGCAAGGATTACCTGTAATTGGCCTGCGTCCCGATCGCGAACATACTATTAATGTCACAATTCAAGATGCTGATGGCAATCAAACCAACTTCAATCAACCTTTAAGCTTTACTTCTGCGGCCCTTCCAAGCGGAAATGAGCTATTTCCTCCCATTGATGTCACCGTCAACAAATCTGCTGAAATGGAGCCAGGGATTACTCTTCTTAGTGTGCGTCGCAATAAGCCTAATAAAGGTGATCTTGTCAAAGGAGATCCAGCAATCAATGCTTTTAACCGAAGTTTTGGCATGTTACTCGCCATTGATCATAATGGGGAACCAATCTGGTATTACCTTCAAGATTCGCGAATCAGTGATTTCGAAGTCCTAGATAATGGCAATATTATTTATCTGACTCAAGATTTCCGCGTGATCGAAATTGATTGGTTGGGTAATACCATCAATACTTGGTGGGCAACAGGACGACCCGCAGGCGAAACCGAAGGAATTCCTATTACTACAGACAGTTTTCATCACGATATTTACGATTTACCTGATGGCAAATTAGCCGTCTTAGGTACCGAAAGACGCGATATTGAAAACTATTACACCAGTGAAACCGATCCTAATGCTCCGCGTAAAACCCAGAATATTATCGGGGATCTGATTATTGAATTTGAGCGCGATGGCACAGTTGATTGGGAATGGAATACCTTCGATCATTTAGACCCTTTCCGTATTGGTTATGAAACCTTTAGCGGTTATTGGGAACGTCGCGGTTTTCCTGGTTCTCTAGATTGGACTCATGGTAATAACTTGGTATATGATCCCAAGGATGATTCTTGGTTAATCTCACTTCGCTATCAATCAGCGATCGTTAAAGTTGATCGTGAGACTGGCGACTTTGACTGGATTTTGGGAGAACCCAGCGGTTGGAACCCAGAACTTCAGGGTAAGCTATTTACTCTCGAAGGAGATGCTAAGTGGTTCTATTTTCAACATTCGCCCACTCCCACTCCTAACGGAAATTTCCTGGTTTTTGATAATGGGACTTTTGGCGCTCGTCCTTTTGATCCGCCTGTACCATTACAAGACACCTATAGTCGGGTTATTGAGTACGAACTTGACGAAGAAAATATGATTGCCAGAGAAGTTTGGACCTCGGAGATTCCCGGGGAAGAGAAAGTCGTAACCTTTGCTGTCGGGGCTGTTGATTGGCTACCGCAAACAGATAATGTTCTTGTTTCCTATGGCTACATGGTTCATCCCGACGATATGGATATAGCCCATTGGGAAAACATTCTGAGTGTGAATGCTTGGACAAGGGTGAGAGAACTCAAATATACTCAACCCGCCGAAATCGTCTGGGAAGTAATTATGGATGGGGGATCAGAAGAAGGTGCGATCGGCTGGATCATTTTTGCCTCCGATCGCATCCAGTTACCAGCCCTGAAGGATTAGGGGGATGTAGAGACGTAGCATGCTACGTCTCTACGCAATCACCTATTTCTCGTAATACTCAATAATGAGATTAATGCGATCGCAGTCTCCTTTATTAATTCCACCATGTAAACCCTTATTATTCACTTCATAGGCATAGCCTGTTTCGAAGTTATAGCGTTTACGATTGACCCAAAATTCCACGTCAGGATTAGTCTGCATGGGAATATGGATTTTATGGGTATTAATTGAAGAATCATATTGATCGATATGCAGGGCAATTTTCGCCCCTGCCGGTAGTTTGGCCAGCATCACCCGAGACCAACCACCCTCAGCATAGCCATAGGGTTTGACCGCTGCATTCATCACTGGTTCTAGGCGATCTTTCCATTCGTCCCAAATGGGTAGATCGTACCCAGAGAGATGATCATCATAATCATGGATAAATTTAAAAACAATATGTTGCGTAACTCCTAAAGAGTCAAACCTATTGGGTTTCCCATAGTCCTGGCTTTCCCATAATTCTTGGGGAATATCAATAATATCTTGTTGAATTCCTGAAATATCTACTGCGCCTAATTCGCGCATATTTTTAGTTTTGTTGGGGTTAGCTAAGGCTGTTTGATCTTGAGGAATAATAATATTAGTAGTCATGGGAGTTATCAACTAAATTCATAATAGGTTGTACTTCAGGTAAAATTTGGTTAATTTCCTGAACATTTTTGCGCCACTTATCAGCCGATGGGGCTGAGACGCTCATATGAGAAACTGGTAGGGAACGAGATACCATTTGATCGATCTCTTGATCCCAGTCGAGTTCCGCAAATTTGCTAATGCGACTGACAATCTTTTTGGGATTGGCTACTAAATCGCGATAACGAACAAAACACCAATCCTGAGCAGGGATGTTTTTTAAATCGTTCATTATATAGCTATTTGCGCTCTTCCACTGATGAGTGGCAATTTTGGCGATCGAATAATCTTCCAAGTTAGACCAACCAGGAGCCAGTAGGAAACTCCACTCCTGAAATGGCCAACCCGGAACTTGCCGATAAGCCACAAAACGACGCGATCGCCAACCTTCAATGATACTACTGACATTTTGTTTGGGATCACGATATAGATAGATAAACTTCGCCTCAGGAAAAATTGCTTTCAAGAAAGGAATACGCAGAGAATTTTTCGGCGTCTTTTCGAGAAACCTGATGCTACTTGGCCTTTGAGCCGCAGGAATATCTAACAATAGTTCGGCTTGCCGATTTTGCAGTTGCTCAGTAAATCGCTCTTTAAGAGTTAAAGCGATCTCAGGAGTCACATCTTCGATGCCTAAGCAATTAGAACTGTAATTGCGGGCAGCCGGATGCAGCTCAGGAATTCCCTCAATGGTTTCATGGCTTTCTTTGGCCGTGCTCCATAGTTGAGGAAACTTCGATAAAGTCTCAAACAGCAAAGTACTACCTGCTCTTGGTGCTGAGACAATAAAGATTGGCTTTTCAAAATGGGGTAGTTGAAACTCTTCTCGCAACAGCCGAAATTCAAGTAAGCGCTGTACAATCTTGACTAGTTTCTCTTCTGAGATTCCGTCCGCCATACTTAAACGCTCTCGAATTTCATCTAATGCGATCGCATTTTGAAACAATTCCAAAATCTGAACTTTTTGAGCCGACAAGCGTTTAAAGTTTGCCTGTTGCTGATAATGTTCAACTACTCGATAACGAGCTGACCATCTCAGGGTTGGTTTAATGGTTAACTTTTTCCTCACCCAAGATAATCGGGGCACTTGCTTCGCGATCGCGCGCTGCGAAGTCGAGAGCATGGAGTTAATTACCATTAAGGCCAAAGAGCCGCGACCTCCTGGGGGTAACCATTTATGAACATCGCTGACAATCTGCTGCTGGAATTCGAGGATCAGATCTTGATAGGCCAATTCCCCTGCGCGATCGTGATGAAATTTCCAAAATACTTGCTGCCATTTTTCTCGAAACTGGCTAATTTTCTCCACTAATCGTTTAACTTGATTTTGTGGCATGCCAAAGTCTTCCGCATCGAAGATGATCTCTGCGGTTAGATCGCCAATTTCCTTGGGAGTCAAAACCTCAAAACAATAGGTTTCTAGGGGGATTTCACTAGAACTATCAAGATTATAAGCAACCTGTCTGAATTTGGTTTCCGGATTATCCTCGAAGCTATCGAGTATAGCTTTTAACTCTAAAGAACCTTTAGTTTCAATAACTAGATAAATACAATCTTCTGCTCCTGTATTGGCAATTCCGTGGTGCTGAGAATGATTAAGAGTCCAGGCTTCGCCTGCTTTGGGTTCAATCTTTTGCTGATGATCGTTATAGGAAAATTGAACTCCCAAATTCGTCACAATGGGCACATAGATACATCTACGTCGGAACCAATGATAGTTATAGTCCCCCAAAGGTAGAGCTCTACTACTTTTGGGAATTCGTAAGAGATAACTGCGAGACACAGGAGCTTCAAAAGCCTTGATTACCTGTTGAATATAAGGACAAAGTTCTAGAAAGGCTGTCCCCCGCATTGCTCCAGAAATTGCAAAATCATCATTGATCGTCCCCCCCACAGATATCAGCACAATGGAGGATGTACCCTCAACTTTTGTCCGATGGATCTGCCAATCCATTTCGTTAAACTGGGATACTTCTCGGTTTAATTGTTCTGCATCGAAGCACAGGGGCACCTGATAGAACTCTTGATCTAATTTCATCTGCTGTTGTGAGGTTACACAATAAGGATTAACTACGTAGCATTGCGAGCAATTATGCAAATGCTTTGAGGGCGTCAGTTATAGTTTTCCCAACATAATCGCCATAAAGAATACCTTTATCAGTTAATTCCAAGGTATCTTTGGTCAAAGTGATAAAACCTTCTGCTTCTAACTCTCCGATAACCGGAGCACAAATTTTTTGGAGTTTTAAGCCATGACGATGCTTAAATCCTTTGAGGTCAAACCGTAGTAATTTAATTCCCATTAAGACTTCTCTCAGCATACGATCAAAGCTATGGAAGCGGTAACCTCTGTGTAGAGGAAGTTCGCCAGATTTAATGATAGAACTATATTGCTCTAATTCACTATTATTTTGCAGAATCGCATCGCCTAAAGTGCCAAAAGCCGAAGCCCCAAAGCCATAAAAATCCATGCCGCGCCAAATACTGCTAATGTATCGACTTTCATCAGAGCCATCTTTGGTATAGGTAAAGAAACTCCAAGGTATGTAATTGACTTCAGCAAAGCGATCCATAGCATATTGCATAAATCGCATTTCCTGCTCTTCGTCAGGAAGATTAATTGTTTCTTGGCGAACTCCTTTTTGGAAGACATCAGTATTCGCAAATGCTTCCATCTTATAAACGGTAATACTTTCGACCCCTGTGCCAATCGCCTTTTTAACACTACTAGCCCAAGTCTCGTCGGTTTCGCCGGCTAAGCCACTCAGTAAATCGATATTAATTGTCCACTGGCCCTGACCTGCTTTTTGGGCAATCTCGATCGCACGATAGGCTCTTTTCGCATCATGGCCTCTGCCACTCAACTTAATAATTTCATCTTCAAAGGACTGCACTCCCATACTCAAACGAGTGACCCCTAAATTCGCTAGGGTATCCATTTTCGACTGAGAAACAGTTAAAGGCTCTGCCTCTAGGGAAAACTGAACCTTATCATCAAAATGTTTAAAGTTTTTTCTTAACGCTGTGACCAATTTCTCAAATTGGTGTTCTACCAATAGAGAAGGTGTTCCTCCTCCGAAATAGACGGCGTGGATAGGGCGATCACTGAGGTGGAAGCGCTCTGCTGCCATCTCAAACTCTTTGCACATAGAGTCAATATAGATATCAACTTCTGGTCTATATTCTCTGAGATCAAGAGTTTTGTAGTAACAAAAAGAACATCTTTGAGTACAAAACGGGATATGTACATAGATACACATCGGTTTGTTCTCCAGATTCTCATCGAGAAAAGACTTATTCCACTTACGAAAAGAGGGATAGTTCGTGATTAGAGGCAGTCTTTTAGGCTCTAAGCTGGTGCTTTTGGCAATGGCAATCATAGATTTTTCCGAGAATATTTGTGTAATGAGTATTTAAGAGTGGATTAATTTATTTAGGATTGAGCGAGATAATTTATGCAGTTTATCGTTTGTTTGAATCTTCAACGTTATGCTATCTCGTTAAGTTGCAATGATTGATATTGTTGCAAGAAAACTTAAAAAAAGGTTGGCCACTCGCTAAATTTAGGATAAAACGCCTCAATATATCAATATAATTGTTGCTACTTGAACAAACATATTGACCTCAGTTGTAAT
>JBCCYD010000117.1:0-14700 GCA_039190385.1 Cyanobacteria bacterium P01_F01_bin.143
AACAAATCCGTAATCCTTGATAAAGATTTTCATATTCCCAGCTCACAAAAGCTATCCCCATTTGTCTTTCTTGAGGTTCTTTTGATTCCATTAACTGATAGTAATAGTGCGCTAACCATTGATAGTGATTTTTAAATCCTTGCTGTAAAGCTACTCTCATTTCCTCATCAACTTCTTTCAGTTTAGTTTGTAGAAAATAGGGCAAAACTGGTTGAATAGTTAGCATTTGCGGCAAATCTTTATTAATCGGAGAAAGCAAACCCCAATTCACAGCTTCTGCCACCGCATCTTCTAACTTATCCAAATCATAATCTTGAAACGGCTCTAGCTGTCCTAATTGTTCAGCATATTGGGAAAGAAATAAAGCATTAACAAATCCTCGAAAAGGAGCTAATAATAACAATAACTTCTGTGCTGATTCCGATAAATTACTATGGGAATAATCAATACATTTAATAATATTATTCGTCCTATCCTCTCCTCCCGCATCCATTTCTGCCGTTTCCAATTGCTCCAAAATTTCCGATGGTGATTGCTGTTTCAAATTCGCCAACACAACTTCCATCGCCAAAGGATAACCCGCCAAAAGTTTCATCAACCTGTCAAAATTATGGTCGCTTTTAATCTCATCCAAAGACTTGCGACCATCAACCTTTTGTAAAATATTTTCTGCTAAATCGGTACGCGCCTGGGCATCCAAACCTTTAAGCTGATAATTATTGTCTCTAAAAGTAGTTTCTCGTAACCATTCTTCCCCAATCCGCGAACCCAAAACAACCTTGGTTTTGCCACCCACCAAAGTAGCCAAAAACTTCCGAATCTCTGACCGTGCCGACTCATCAAGCGTATTCTGAATCGCTAAAGCTTGCCCCGTCACCGACTCCAAATTATCCAAAATCAAAATATAAGATTCGGTGCGTAACTTATCCGATAACTTGCGCCATTGCACAGTCAAACTCTGAGCTTGAAAAGTCGCAAACTCATATTTGTTATATATTTTCTGCCCAATATTAAAAACAATCTGTTGCAGCGTCCAAGCCCTTTCGTCGTAACCAAAATAGAAAATATCCTCAGCAAAATTGGTAACTTGCCACCATTCCCGCAGATAATTTAACAGCGTGGTTTTTCCTGTACCGCCCATGCCCTGCAACAAAAGAATATTATGTTTGAGCAAAGCTTTTTCGATCAACAGAATATCTAAATCTCTACCCACAAAACCGTAAGTTGGCTTCTGAAACTCATATTTACTATCCAGTTTTAAATAATATTCTTCCTCTTCATCTGGGGTAAATTCTCTGAGATTAAAAGCCACCTCGCCATTGCAATAGGTGACAGGTAACAACCAATCTTCCAACTCAATTTCCGTATTGTAATAAGCCTTTCTGCCTTTGCGGTTATATAATTCCCTTCTCCCGAGACGAATTGCTTGATTGAGATCTCGCTGATCAAACAACTCCTTATAAATCTGCTCCATCATAATTTCCGCCGCCGTCACCGTCACCGAATAACTCATGGCAACCACCATTTGCATTCCCGCATTCATCAGCCGACTACCCAAACTAGTTTCGCGATTATCTGCTGAGTCCGATTGATTGAGTTGTTTTCCTGATTGACATGCATTGAGAATACAAACAGGAATTCCTTTCCCTGTTAACAAACTCGCAATTTCTGCCGCTTCAACCAGATCATATTCTCCCTTGGTTTCTCCTTCCAAAGCCAAAAATGCTTTTAATCCGTCATATTTTTCCAATTTACTTCTGCCATATTTACCATCATAAATATAACGATTACTTTCAACTCCTTTCTCATAATTGGCATAACTTTTCAAAGCACCATGCACATCAAAATGAACGATGTGATAATAGCCGCTACCTTTATTTTCCAAATGTCTGTCTAAAGCTTCATAGGTGCCAGGTCGCAAAAGCTCGATATTGACTCGCAACTTAGAATTACGAATGGCTTCGACCAAAGGACGAGAAATTGTTCGATAACCCACATCTTCATCTGTATTGGGTCTAGCTGTCACAACTAAAAGGTTAACAGTGGGAGATTCCTTAACCTTGGCTTTAATAGCCGCAGGTTTAACATTTTTACGAATTAAAATAGAATCAATTGCCAAAGGTCGAGGTAAATCAGGATCTTGTAAAGCTTCCCAATGAATAGCGTGAAACTCTGGGGTGATACTTTCAATTTCTATTTGTATCTGATTTAAATTATTTCGTAACTCACTGTATTTGACGTAAGCCTTGATATCTTGCTCAAATACTTGCTTAAACAATTTCTCGCCATATTCCTTGACACTTTGCTTTGCTCGATTCGCTTTTACTTGCTCTAGAATCGGATGACGCAACCATTTCTCAAAATACCATTCTAATTCTTGTTCTTGCTGCGATTCAAAAGGATCGCTAACTGTAATATTGTAGTTATTGCCTGCGATCGCCAAAGTAGCATCAAATCCTGTTTTGGTCTTACCTTGTTCGCGAATAGTAATTACGGTCATCATCTAGTATCTAGTAAGCAGCGATTCGGAAAAAACTGAGAAGAAAAAAACTTCTTTCTTCAATTTTAGCAGTCTCACAATAAAGTTAAATACTAACTGCTAACTGATATTTAGCGACCCCACCATTAGTTAACATTTTTGTGATTTTAGTCAGTATAGTTTGATAATAATACTGTCTACTGTTCATTATCGATTACACATTATTAAATGTTTACTGGATATATTAAAGAGACAGGAATTATTGAGAAAGTTAACCCGATTGAGTCGGGAGCAGAACTGATTATCCAAATCTCTCCACAGTTTGCTGCTGAAATTCAAATTAAATCCCATATTTCTATTGATGGGAAAGTATTAACAGTTTTGGATAAGGAAGATCGCACGAATTTTAGTTTCTTAAAATTCTATGCTTCTAATCTCAAAAAAGTTGCAACTTTCCTCCCTCAAAGAAAAGTCAATTTAGAAAGAGCAATGCGATTAGGAGAAGAAATCCCTGGAACTTTTTTTTATGGAGTTCCTTCTGGACAAGTCAAGGTGATGTCTCTTGAAATATTATCCAACGGAAAATCGATCATGAAAGTAGCTTTTGAAGATATTCTCATGAAATACTTATCGGTTAGAGATCAAGTCTGTTTAGATGGTGTTTTATTACAAATCAAAGAACTACACGCCAATGTAATGAGCTTTGAACTTTATCCAAGTACCCTAAGTTTAACTAATTTAGGAGAAAGACAAGTTGGAGATTTACTGTGGATTGAAATTGACCCTCTTATCGCCAAAATTGGTCGTATCTTGGAAAAAATAAAGCATTAAAATATTTTCTAATTGGCCCCTCCTAACTCGATTAACGCTTCATCAATCACTTCAGTGAGTCTTACTTGAATCAGTTCAGGTTCCTCTAGATTCTCAATTGGCTCTGGAAAAGTTTGATTGGCAGTATTGGTTAAATGGCGATCGCAGATTCACTTTAGAGACTATAGGTTATCGGGCAGATAAGTTTGAGGAAGATTATAAATTATTCATTAATAGCTTTCATTTCCGCTTGAATTTCTGGATCTTCTGCCATTTCTTTAAGTTTATTTTCTAAATAGAGATTTTTTTGTTGTTTAATATATTTCTCAATTTTTATTAAAATCAAACTGCTGTATGCTCTTAGTTGAGTAACTAAGTTTGATAAATTAAATCCATCTTCAAAATATTTTTTTATATCACGAGAAGAAGTATTAAATATATTTTCTACACTGTCATAAATTTGATTTAATTCTTCAATAGAAAATAAATCTATAAAAACGTCAATGACTTCCGATAATAATAAAAACCCTGAAACAATCTTTTTAAGATTATCATGATTTTTGATTCTTGAATCATCTACAACTTGCTCAAATAGAAATCTTGTTTCCTGAATTAAATTTTCTATCAGAGTTCTATCCGGAGCTGATCCTTGAACATCAAGCTGTTGTTGTAAATTTTTAAGCTCTTCTAAAACAATTTTATCTAAATTTTCTTTCAGTCCTGTTATCTGAATGTTATCCATAATAAATATTCTGTTTATGAATATAATACTAAATTAATTCGCCTGTTTCCTGTAAAGAATGCAAACGGTGATAAATTCCTCCATGAGTAAGCAATTCCTGATGCGTCCCCACCTCAACTATCTGTCCCGCATCCAAAACGACAATCTTATCCGCCTCGCGAACCGTACTCAAACGATGAGCAATGATAATCGTGGTGCGAGTCCCGAAAATCGATCGCATGGCCAATTGAATCGATCGCTCTGACTCATAATCTAAACTCGAAGTCGCCTCATCAAACACCAACACATCAGGATTGACAATCAACGCCCGAGCAATTCCTAAACGTTGTCTTTGTCCCCCCGAAAGCCTCACCCCGCGCTCTCCCACAATTGTGTAATAACCTTCAGGCAATTCCTTGATAAATTCATCCACCTGGGCAATCTGACAAGCTTCTTGGACTTTTTGTAAACTCACTTTGCGATCGCCGTAGGTCAAATTATTCAACACCGTACCATTAAAAATATCTACATCCTGATGCACGATCGCCAAACGACGACGATACCGCGCAATATCCAATTCGCTAATATCCTCACCATCGAGAAAAATTCTTCCCCCATCCGGCTCAAAATAACGAAATAACAATTTCACTAAAGTTGATTTTCCCGAACCCGATCGCCCCACCAAGGCAATAGTTTGATAAGGCTCAATCAACAAATTAATATCATGCAAAATCGCTCGCGAACTATCGTAACCAAAAACTAGATTCTGAAATTCCAATTTCCCAGTAAATCTATAGGGATTAGCGCTCACATCTTCCCGTACCAAACTGGCAGCATCTTTACCAATCGGTAGCTCGATAAATTCTTGTAACCGCTGCATCGAAGGATAACGACGGGCAAAAATTTCAATAAGATGACCAATCGGTTCAATTTCCCCATAAGCCATACTAGAAACCGTCAAAGTCGTCACAAAATGACCCAAAGAAATATTGCCCTGAACAGTCGCAATCAAAGTGAAGAACAAAATCAAAAAAACGCAGGTTTGAACCGTTGTCCGCAACCAAGTTCCAAAGACCACATAACCCTTGTGAATCCGATAGGTAACTACTTGATATTCCCGATTGAGCCTTTGTCTTTGCCTTTCCAATTCATCCGCTTCGGTGGCAAAAGCTTTAACTGTTTTGATATTGGTAATCAACTCTGAGGTATGACTTTCAGTATTTTCTTGATATTTACTCAAAAGTTCTTCTTGTCGAATTAAATCTTGAACCTTTTGCACACTGAAAAACAAGATAATAATAAAAGAAATAATAAAGGCGATCGCAATCGGGGCATCGATCACCAAAATAATCAAAAAGATGCCCAACACGCGAAATATCTTGGGAATCATCTGTCCCGCAATTTCGGGATAAGTCCAAGTATGATTTTCAATGCCTTTAGTTATTTTGCTAGCAATTCGCCCCGGATTATTTTCATCATAAAAACCTATCGGCAAAGTTAATATCTTGCCAATAACCTGCTTAAAGCGATCGCGTCTAGCTCGTAGAGCAATTTCCCAATGAAACCAAGGCCCAATCCAAGGCTCGATCGGTGCTGTTACTACACTGGTTAAAAGAATTAACCCAAGTAAAATTCCCAAAGAAACCCATTGCTCACCCAGATTAGGAAAAAACACTGCTCCTTGATTAATCAAGGGTTGAATAATTTTATCTACTGGTTGCCCAGATAAGACATTGAGAATTTGTCCTATGCTATAAGGAACAACAAGATCGATGAGTTGGAAAATAGAAGATGCTGTAATACTCAACAGCGCGATCGCTCTATAATCTCGATAGTAACTTAAAATATTTTTGAAAGAAACCATTTTAATAACTGATGACTGATTTAAATCGATTGGGAAAATTGGTGATAATGGCTCTACTGGGTTTCAGTTTGGCTTTATTTCTTCACATGCCAGTCGGGAGTCAAACAACTACTAGTTTGATAAAAGAAGCACAAGAATATTATCAAGCCGGACAATTTGAATCGTCCCTACAACTATTAGAACAAGTATCGGCACAATTTACCACGGAACAGAAAACTCTACAAAACGCTCAGTTGCAATCTTTCATTTCTCTGGCTCATCAACAACTGGAAAATTGGCCCGAAGCCCAGGATGCTCTTGATTATGGCGTAGATCTCTTAGATAATCAGCCAGATAATCAGCAAACACAACAAATTTTGGGACAACTCAAGAATGCTCAAGGACATTTATATTTTCATCAAGACAGAAATGAATTAGCCTTAGACGCTTGGCAAACAGCTCAACAAATATATGCTAGCACTGGCGATCTCCTGGGGGAAAAAGCAACTCTCGTTTCAGTTTCTCAGGCTTTGCTCCATCTCGGTTTTTATAAACGCTCTTGCGATACAATTCTCGATGCCTGGGATCGTCCTGAATATTTTTGTGAAGCATTAGAAGCTGAAAAAATACCCGATTTTTTGGCGGTTTCCGAGATTGATCAGCCTAATTTATGGCAAGTCAAAGCTTTACATAGCATGGCAAATAGTTATCTTTTTTTAGGGAAATTAGACCAAGCCCGAGCAGTGATGGGATCAGTTCAAAAATTGAAATCACGTCTAGATCTCGACTTTCCCTTACTGGATAATCAAATTACTTTAACTTTGGGCAATATCCAAAAAGCGATCGCTCTACAAGCTCAAGAGTTTAACGAAGCCAAAAAATTTACTGCTGCGGGTCAACGGGCCTTAGATTTCTATAGCCAGGTTAAGGAACTCCCGGATCAGCGATCGCAAGTCCAAGTTACCGATGCCCAATTAAGTCAATTAGATATTTTTATTATTACAGGCAATTACCCTGCTGCTCAAGAGATTATTCGGGCGATCGAGGCTAATCTTCAACTATTACCCAATAGCAAACACACTGCTTATGATAGATTGCGTTTCAATCAAAGTTTAACGGTTCTGCTAGATAATCAAGTTGCTATAGCTTATTCTGAAGATGATATTGCCCAAATTTATTTAGACGTTGCCCAGCAAACCGAAGAATTGGCAGGATTTCGGCTAGAATCCTATGCTTTTGGTTATTTGGGAGAATTAGTCTATGAAAAAAATTTAGAATTAGAGCGTAGTCCCCAGCAATATCTGGAACAAGCTCTGCATTTGGCGCAGAGTAATCGAGCTACGGAAATAGCCTATCGTTGGCAATGGAAGTTGGGCAGAATATATCGCGATCGCGGAGAGATTGACCGTGCTATCAATGCCTACGAAGCAGCTTTTATTTCTCTACAAGATATTCGTAGTGACCTGATCGCTTTGGAAAAGGAAGTGCAATTTTCTTTCCGTGAACAGGTGGAGCCAGTATATCGAGAATTAGCGGCGTTGTTATTAATCGAGCAAAGTCCCGAAAAAGTAGCTGATCCGGACAATTTAAATTTAGCTAGAGATGTCATTGAAGGTTTACAACTGGCAGAACTAGATAATTTCTTTAAGGATGCTTGTATTGTCTTCGAAAAACAGGAGATTGCCGCGATCGATGACACCGCAGCAGTTATTTACACCATTGTTTTAACTGATGAGAATCAAGCACAAAATAATATCGAAACTATTCTTGCTCTACCAGGAGAGAATTTACGGCATTACGAAACCATTGTGCCCTATGGGGATTTTGAGGCCACAACTCATCAGCTGAGTCAGTATTTACTCGAACCCGATCGCTTTTATGATGTTCAAAATCTCTCGAATCAGATTAATAATTGGCTAATCGAACCTCTAGAAGCAGATATTAATCCAGAAATTAAAACCCTTGTATTTGTGCTCGATGGCATATTGCGCAATATTCCCATGGCGGTACTTTACAATGGCACGGATTATTTGATTGATCGTTACGCGATCGCAGTTACCCCAGGTTTACAACTTCTCAACCCCAAACCATCTATTACTGAGTCGGCAGCCTTAGTTGGCGGTGTGAGTGAAAAATTATCAGGATTTCCTGCCCTAACAAATGTTCCTCGGGAATTGAACATGGTGGAAAATGCCTTTGATAGCAAAAAGTTACTGAACGATGATTTTCAGACTGCAACCTTAACTCAAGATATTAATTCTCAGCTTTATTCAGTAATACATCTGGCAACTCATGGGCAATTTAGCTCCAATCCCCGCGAAACTTTTATTCGTCTTTGGGA
Organism: Cyanobacteria bacterium P01_F01_bin.143; assembly: GCA_039190385.1. GTDB lineage: Bacteria > Cyanobacteriota > Cyanobacteriia > Cyanobacteriales > Xenococcaceae > Xenococcus. The sequence continues at coordinate 8,195 of JBCCYD010000117.1, forward strand.
TGCACCTTTGGGAATCAAAAAGTTTAGTCTCTTGATCCAAAATCGCGAAGTAGATACTAAAAAACTGATCGATCTTTTAGTTTTGAGTGCTTGTGAGACTTCTCGGGGAGATGATTTTGCTACCTTGGGATTGGCGGGAATGGCCGTGAGAACAGGAGTTAGCAGTACCTTGGCTAGTCTATGGCAAATCAGCGATCGCTCTACGCCATTTTTGATGGGAAAATTTTATGAATATTGGCAAAGCACACCAGAAATCAGTAAGGCAGAGGCTTTGAGGCTTGCTCAAATTGATTTGCGAAGTCAGACTCAAAATGATTGGGATGTGCCTTTTTATTGGGCAGCCTATACATTAGTGGGAAAATGGCAATAACATTAAACATTGACCATTTACCATTTACCATTAAACATTAAAGATTGACCATTAAGCATTTATCGCTTCTGACTTCGCAATAGTACGTTAAATTAAGTAATGTAAGAATTGTTAAATTTTATGACTACTTCTCCCGAATCTCCAGAAAAAAACGCGACCGCAGTTGAATCCCCAGAAACGACAGAATCAAAAGCCCCAGAATCAACAGAAGCAACTCCTCCTCCTACCTACAATTACGTAAAGTTAGCGATGCGTAATATGGTGCGCAAAAAAGGACAATCCATTAGACATTTCACTCTAACTGTTCTTGGTTTGTTGACTGTGTTGATTGGCTTGTCTTACTTAACCAAACCCTGAAACAGTCATCAGTTATCAGTTGGCCATTAGCCATTAGCCATTAGCAAATTATAAGTTTTCTTAATTGTGAGAACAATACAGCCTGTAATATACTCAAATAAACTTTATTAGTGGAAATGCCAATGCGTTTATTACCTGTATTATTAGTTTCTCTCTCTCTTGGCTCTTTCGGGCTGATTAATCCCAATCAGAGTTTAAGTGCCCGTGCCAATCTAGTTGCTCAATTAGGAGGAATAGATGGTCTAGAAGATATTGAAGATGCGACGACAAGTATTCTCGATACTTTAGGCTATGATTGCCAAACTGCTGCGATCGGTATCGTTTGTACCAAATGTTCGGACGAAGATGGTTTGACGCAAACATGTAAGGCTTATCTTTGTGATGTGGTAACCAGAGAATGCCGTAAACAAGAAGCACAGTTACCTAGAGTTCCAGATTCTGTCGATGATATAACTGATGATATTGATGTCCCAGACTCGGTCGAAGATCTAACTGATGACATTGATATTCCAGATTCAGTTGAAGATCTAACTGATGATATTGATATCCCAGATTCTGTAGAAGATATCACCGATGATGTTGATGTTGATATCGACACCGATGATATTCCTGGTCTTTAACTACAATAGATTAAAACAAAGTTTATTGTAGGTTTTTTAGTGGCAAAAGTTGTCTTCGAGAAAGTATATAAAAGCTTTCCCCGTCGTTTAGTTGATTCTAGTAAACAAGAAGAGAATTCTTCCCAATCTAGTGAAGTTAATGTTTTGCGCAATATTGACCTCAAAGTGAACGATGGGGAATTTATGGTTTTGGTTGGCCCGTCTGGTTGTGGTAAAAGTACTTTATTACGATTACTTGCCGGTTTAGAAGAACTGACTGCGGGCAATATTAGTATTGGCGATCGCATTGTCAATCAGGTTGCCCCGAAACTCAGGGATATCGCGATGGTATTTCAAAATTATGCTCTTTATCCCCATCTCAATGTTTATGACAATATTGCTTTCGGTCTACGGAGATCTAAGACAGTGGGACAAGGGGGACAGGGAGAAGGGGAGCAAGGGACAAATTTGCTGGAAAATGCTTTGGTGGGAGTGACGAGATCTTTGCCGAGAAAGCTACGTTATCAATCGGCGAGGGAAGTAGAAATTAGTAAGCATGTAAAATCTGTGGCGGAGTTATTGCAGATTGAAACTCTGCTCGATAGATTGCCGAAAGAATTGTCGGGAGGACAAAAACAACGGGTTGCTTTGGGAAGAGCGATCGCGCGTAATCCACAGGTTTTTCTGATGGATGAGCCGTTATCCAATCTTGATGCCAAATTGCGCAACGAAACCAGAGGGCAAATTGTGCAGCTTCAGAAACAATTGGGTATTACGACGATTTATGTCACCCATGATCAAACTGAAGCTATGACTATGGGCGATCGCATTGCCGTAATGAATCAGGGTAAAATTCAACAAATTGCCCGACCTTTAGCAATTTATAATCAACCAGCAAATCGTTTTGTGGCAGAGTTTATTGGCTCTCCACCGATGAATTTTTTGTCTGTAGAATTAGTTGCCCCTTTAATCTTAAAGCATGAGCAATTTACGCTAGCTTTACCGAGTACTTGGCAATCATCTTTAGCAAATTATCAACACCAATCTCTTATATTAGGCGTTAGACCACAGCATTTCCAACTTAGTATTCCTAGCAAAGAAAGTCTGGCGGTTACTGTAGATTTAGTCGAAGCTTTGGGTAATGAGACTTATATTGCAGCCCATTTAGCTCAAGAACCCAATATTAAAATTATGGCTAGCATTCCTCCTGATAAAACCATATCGGCTGGGGAAACGATCTTTCTCGCGATCGCGCTTGAGAAAATTCATCTTTTTGATTCAGAAACAGACGAGTCTATTATTGCTAATTGCTAATTTACTCTATAAGACTTCGATTTTTTGTTCAAAATTATCTGCTTCAATCCATAATTTCTATTGGGGGACCAGTCCCCCAAACCCCCTGCTGGGGAGGACACCGTCCCCAGACCCCCGACAATGTATTGACTACTGAGTTAGAAAAATTTGATTTTTTCGACTGTGTTCTAAAGTGCTAGAGAGAGACTATAATTTTATTTTTAATAAACCGTAGCAACACCAAACTTTATAAAGTAAACCAAACAGTATTAGCGTCTGCTCCTATGCGTAGCGGTATCCTTTAGGGCATGCCGTCTAATCAAAAAGTTAAACACAAAATAGCTTAGCCTTAGCGACAGCTTCTGACCAGATTGTAAAATTAGAGAGCGCTTGATCTTGTCCTTGATCTGGTTCAAAAATGCGATCAATTTGACGATTAGCAATCAACTCCTGATAATTATCCCAAAAACCGCTCGCCAGACCTGCACCAAAAGCAGCACCTTGAGCTGTGGCATCGAGGATAACAGGCCGTTCTATAGGAATTCCCAAAGCATTTGCCTGGAATTGCATCAGAAAATTATTGCTCGTCGCACCGCCATCGACTTTAAGCAAAGAAACTGGCTCAACACTATCTTTATTTACCGCATTCACTACTTCCTTGACCTGATAAGCGATCGCCTCTAATACCGATCGCACCATATGTTCCCTAGTAACTCCTCCCGTAATGCCCAAGAAAGCACCGCGCGCATTCATGTCCCAATGAGGCGCACCCAAACCACTTAAGGCAGGCACAAAATAAACACCATTAGTATTGTTTACCGACGTGGCTAAGGCTTCAGTTTCTGCTGCTGTGTTAATCAACTTTAAACCGTCTCGCAACCATTGAATGCAAGCACCAGTGGTAAAAATTGCGCCTTCTAGGGCATAGTTTGTTTGTTCTTCTCTACTCCAGGCAATGGTGGCAAGTAGTTGATTATGCGATCGCGTTACCACCGTTCCTGTTTGAGCAACTAAAAAGCAACCTGTGCCATAGGTGCATTTCAATAGACCAGGGCGATCGCATCCATGAGCAAACAAAGCTGCTTGCTGATCACCAAAAATCGCTGTTATGGGAATCTCTACCCCAAATAAATCAGGATCGGTTGTGCCAAAGAAACCCATGCTAGGTTGAATTTTCGGCAAAATAGATTCAGGAATGTTGAATAATTCTAATAACTCTTTATCCCAGTTACCTGTCTCCAAATTCATCAACATAGTACGACTAGCATTACTATGATCTGTTGCATGAACTTTTCTCCCCGTGAGATTCCACAATACCCAGCTATCTACTGTGCCCGCGATCGCATTATCCCAATTGGTCTCGGGTTTATGCTCTTTCACCCAATCAATCAACCAAGCTAATTTTGTAGCGGAAAAATAGGCATCGAGAATCAATCCCGTCTTTTCTTGAACCAGAGTTGCGGCTCCTTCGGCTTTCAGGCGATCGCACATAGATGCAGTCCGACGATCCTGCCAGACAATAGCTTTATGTAAGGGCTCCCCTGTGGTTTTATCCCAGAGTAAACAGGTTTCTCTTTGGACTGTGAGACCAATAGCTGCGATCTCGTTAGCTGAAATTTTGGTTTTCCTAATTACTTGCTCAATGCAACTATAAGTATCTTGCCAAATTTGTTGGGCATCATGTTCGAGCCATCCTGGCTGGGGATAATATTGAGTTAATTCTTGGTAAGCCTGACCCACAATATTTCCTTCTCGATTGAACAAGATCGCTCGATTTCCCGTAGTTCCGAGATCGAGAGCCAAAATATATTGAGAATTGGTCATAGCTAAAGTTCATTATGTTTTGTAATCTACATCTATCAGCAAAGCTCGCTGTTTTAGCCCTTTATTAGGTTTTTTAAATATTGTCTATTGTCTATTTTATTAGTACTGTCTTCAAGGAATTATCGAAAATTTTGCTTAACCTTTCAGAAAAAGACTTAGAGATTGCTATTAAAAATGGAGATTTTACTGAGGTGAAATAATGAGAGAATCTATTGCTGAATCAATTAACTCCACGGTTAAAGATTTGAAAAAAAGTGGCCTAATAGACGAGATAACTATGAAAAATATTGAAAATCTCTGTCTTCCTGAAATCGAGGAATATCATCCCGAGAAAATTATTAATATCAGAAAAAAATATCATCTTAGTCAAGCTGCTCTTGCTAGTATTTTTAATATTAGTCTCTCAACAGTTCAAAAATGGGAGCAAGGTCATAAGAAGCCAAGTAATGCTTCGAAGAAGCTATTAGATATTATTGAAAGAAAAGGTTTAGAAGTGTTTCTCTAAATCCTTTTTTAATTGTTAGTCAAAGTAATCGCGATCGCAGATTATGTGTCACTACTTTAATTTTGAAACATTTTTAATTTGATTACTATGTGTTTTACATATGACTTTCAATATAGTTTTGAATATTTCTCTGATATTGATAAACAGATTGCTCTAAATCTTTAGCAATTGCTCCAATAGAAAAGTATGGCGATCGCAATGACTTCTGTTGCTGTTCGCATACATAAATATCTTCTGTCATAAAATCACCCGATGCCATTGGATCATTTTTATCTCTGGTTTTATACTTGTCTCCTTGACGAGATTTGAAATAATTCCAAGATTTCCATTCTTGAGCTAAAAAATCCCAACTAGAAACGGGCATAATTTTACTTCTAATTTCCACAGTGCATTTATCTGGAGCTACCGGAATAACATGAAAAATCGACCAAGTTGATTCTGTTTCTGACAATCCCAGATTAGGGAATAGCATCGGGACATAAGCTCCAAGTTTATCGGTGGGTATATGGTCAATTAGAGGATAAGGTGAATTATTCTGAATATCTGCACCATATTTTTTTGCTAGAGGCTCATAGAAATGAAAATGGTTCCCCACAAAACCTGTTTGTTGTTTTCTATGGTCATACATAAACAGAGTTTCTGAGTGAAGATGAGCCAGGTGATAGCCATCAATGTAGTTTTCCACCACAATTTTCCAATTGGCATTAATCTCATGACGAGATCTGGCCTCTTCATATTCCACCAGCTTTTCTGGCTGATGAGTTCCCAAATATGGTTCAATGTTGCCAAACCAATTACTTAGAGATTCTGCGTCAGCATTGGAATGGACAAAAATCATTCCTCTCCAAATTCCTACAGAAGCTTTATGGAGACAAAGTAGACTCATATCTAAATCGGGAAACTGAGTCTTACGTTCGGGGATAGCTGATAATTTACCATCAAGAGTGTATATCCAGTCATGATAGGGACAAGTAATGAATTTCTTACGCTTACCAACAGCTCGCAATAGTTGGGTACCCCGATGGCGACAAATATTGTGAAAAGCTTTTAATTGTTTGTCCTCACCATAGATAACCAAAATATTATTTAGTCCTGCTTGAACTGTAAGATAGTCTCCAGGTTCGTTTAAGTCTTCGATAAAACCGGCAAACTGCCATGAATCACTAAAAATATACTTTTGTTCTTTGTCAAACCATTCTTGAGAAGTATAGGCTTCGACGGGAAGAACCGGCATGGTTTTGTTTGTATTCATGAAACAAGTCTCCTCTATTTGAAAATAGTAGCAATTGTTAAAATGCTTAGAGCAACCCAAGAAATCATAATTAACCAATAGAGAAAAGGATTATCTTTTTTCGTAATCGGTTCAATAAAGTAAGTCACCCCAGTAAAAAAGTCAGGGATAATCCAGATCAGAAATAAAATTCCCCAAATCCATTGCCAATCTGCGATCGTGGCAACCCATACTAAAATTAATCCGAGAATAGTACGCCATTTTATTTTGTTCATCTCAAATATTTCTAGGTTATTAATTAAAAAAGGTCTTTATTTGGGCTGAAGT
>JBCCYD010000118.1:0-14654 GCA_039190385.1 Cyanobacteria bacterium P01_F01_bin.143
AAAACTTGGAATATTATCACCTTCTTTACTGAGAGTTGCTATAAGATAATTGGTCGGTTGCTGTTGTAAAAAGTTATAGAGTTTAGTTGCTTTTACTGTGATATAACCTAAACGATGAGGATAGGATTGTACGGCGTATGTTGGTAATATTAGCAAGAAAATTAAAATGATTACCGCTAAATATTTATAGATTTTTTCTAAAAGAGCAGATTTGGGATGAAGATAGCTAGTGATTTTGTCAAATATGATAGTAATTGCGATCGCGTCTAGTAAAGCTAAGACAATTCTTAAACTATGATGACTATAACGACTCGGCAAATGCAATCGAAATAAAAGCAAATGAGACAGAAAGAATAAGATTGTTGAAGCAATTATTATTTGTAGTAATATTACAGACTTATCATTAATTTTTCTAACTAAAGGGAATTGTCTTGGAAATTGCCTTAGCCACAGTACTATCATTCCACAAGAACACATTAATGTATATTGCCATTCAATCGGCAACCAACCACTTCTTCTCCCAAAAAGCCAAAAATCAATAAAACTATCAGAAAAAAAAGCACTTCTACCATCGCTAGCAAATTCTGGCATTAATTTAGCTTGTTCAATAGTAATAATCGGTTCATAAATAGAAGTTTTTAATCCATAAAAAACTAAGAGGATACCTGAAGTAATTAAACCTAAAAAATAAAGTTTATTAGCTTTATCATATGTATAGTACTTAAAAAATGAACTACTCAATCTTTTCTCCTCTCTGCGCCTTATTTCTTTGCGCCTTGGCGTCTTATGCGTAGCGGTATCCTTATGCGAAGCGGTATCCTTTAGGGTTAGGGTTGCGTGAGATATTAATTTAATTAATAAAACAGTTGCTGATATCAATACAGCTTGCGGATAAAACAAACCTTGTAAAAAAATAGTCAATAAACATAACCATAAATTATTGCGTAACAAATAATAAATAAAAGCAAAAAATAGAGGATAAATAAAAGCTCGTGGCGTACCAGAAGATAGATCATCTAGCATCCATAAATTTTGATTTAATAATAAAGCACTCAGAAAACCAGCAAAGGGGATAGGAAAAATTTCTAAACAGACTTTAAAGCAATAGATAGTTGTAACTAAGCCAATAAACAAAGGAGAAATTTTATTAAAGAAAAGAATATCAATCCCTAAACTATTTACAAATCGATATAGATTAATAAATCCTTCTGGTGCAACTGACTTAAAATAATTAGCAATCAAATCATTAGAAAAGAAATCTGGGTTACTAAATTGCTGCATCCAAAAGATATGTTGTCGTGCATCATCTTGAATAGTAAAATGACTTTGGAAAGCTAATTTTAATCCTGCGATACTAAATAGGATTGAGACAAGAACACTAACAACAAACCAAAAATAATATTGGGAATATTTCACTAAGAAGGTCAAGAATTCGATATGATAAAACAATTATAAAATTTAATCTAAAGATAATTAATTAGCCATTAGCTATTCGCCATTAGCATTTACCCTAATTTATGACCCCTTTTGATCGCGAACGCCTCTTATTCACGCCCCAATCTCCAGACCACAATGCAATTCCCCTCATTTTCGCCTTTCCCAATGAATATACCATTGGCATCACCAGCTTAGGCTACCAAATTGTTTGGTCAAAATTTGCCCTGCGTTCCGATGTTCAAGTAGGTCGCTTATTTACCGATATCCAGGAAAATCTACCTCGTAACCCTGAAATACTTGGCTTCTCCGTCTCTTGGGAACTAGACTATATTAATATCTTTAATCTTCTTGAATCACTAGATATTCCACTCCATAGCCAAGATAGAGACGATAATCATCCTTTAGTGTTTGGTGGCGGCACAGTTTTAACTGCTAATCCAGAACCTTTTGCCGATTTCTTCGATGTGATTCTCCTGGGAGATGGGGAAAATTTACTTGATGATTTTATTGATGCTTATCAAGAAGTGAGGCATCAAAATCGCGAAACTAAACTACGCCACCTAGCAACCATCCCAGGAATTTATATTCCCAGCTTATATCAAGTAACCTATGAAAATCCCCAGGGAAAAATTGCTGCGATCGCAACCATAGATCCCACAATACCCTCTGTAGTAAAAAAACAAACCTATCGTGGAAAAACCTTATCAACTTCCACCGTCGTTACCGATCTAGCAGCTTGGGAAAATATTTATATGGTAGAAGTGGTGCGAAGTTGCCCCGAAATGTGTCGTTTTTGTTTGGCTAGTTATCTTACCTTACCCTTTCGAACTGCATCCTTAGAAGGATCGTTAATTCCCGCGATCGCCAAAGGTTTAGAAGTCACTAACCGCCTCGGTCTACTCGGTGCTTCCGTGACCCAACATCCCGAATTTGAAACTCTTCTAGATTATTTATCCCAACCTCAATATCAAGATGTTCGTTTGAGTATTGCTTCAGTGAGGACGAATACTGTTACCGAAAAATTAGCTCATACTTTAGCTCAAAGAGATACTCGTTCGATTACGATCGCGGTGGAAAGTGGGTCAGAAAAAGTAAGGAAAATTGTCAATAAAAAGTTAGAAAATGACGAAATAATCCAAGCAGCAATCAATGCTAAAGCAGGAGGCTTAAAAGCAATTAAATTCTATGGTATGGTCGGTATTCCTGGAGAAACCCTTGACGATGCTGAACAAACTATCACCATGATCGAATCTGTCAAAAAAGCGGCTCCTGGTTTGCGAGTTACCCTCGGTTGCAGTACTTTTGTTCCCAAGTCTCACACTCCTTTTCAATGGTTGGGAGTTAATCCCGATGCCAAAAAACGTTTGAAGTATTTGGAAAAGCAACTGAGAAAACGCGGTTGTGATTTTCGCCCTGAAAGTTATAACTGGTCGGTGATTCAGGCTTTGATTTCTCGGGGCGATCGTCGTCTATCGCGTCTTCTGGAACAAACTCGCGAATATGGTGATTCTGTCGGTAGTTATAAGCGTGCTTTTAAACAATTGCGGGGAGAAATTCCTAGTTTAGATTATTACGTACATCAGGATTGGGAGACGGATCAGATTTTGCCTTGGAGCCATTTACAAGGTGCTCTGCCGGAGAAAACTTTGGTCAAGCATCTTAATGAAGCAAAAGGGTTAATGAGTAATGGGTAATGGGTTTTTATTGGAGTTGAGAACTCATTAATGCTTGGCAAAGAACGGGAAAATTTACGGAATTGGCAATGAAGCAAAGTTGATGTGCTTGGTGGTGAAGTTGTTGAGCTTGTTCTAATTTGCTAGGAGTTGCAATTGTGATTTCTGGTTTGAGTATGACCTGAGTAAATTTTCCGCCACCATTTTTTGTGATGGCCATTGTTCCTTGAGCGCGATCGCTATAACTAGTGACGATAATTTTTGCATCAGCGCATAAATGGAGATACCAGAGCATATGGCAGCTAGAAAGGGCCGCAATTAATAATTCTTCGGGGTTATATTTACTCTTATCGCCTAGAAAAGCTGGATCGGAGGAACCGAAAATTTTGGGTTTGCCTGGAATTTCTATTTCATAAGCACGATTATATGCTTGGTAATCTGAGGTTCCTGTTCCCCTATTGCCAATCCATTGCAAAGAAATTTGATAGAAATGTTCTTTCACTTTGACTTTTAAGGTAATTATTTTTATTTGAATCTTAAATTAACAGTTCTTAGGTTAGTGTCAAAAGCCTATTTTTTTTCATCTCTAATGCAAATAAAAAAATAGGAATTTAAATCATGAAGTTATATTTCGCTAACTACATACAGTTAATCAAACTGATCTATAATTTACCACAATTTAATGTTTATTTTTCTAGCTATTTTTGATGAATGGAATCAAAATATCAATTTTCAAAAAAATGAGAGATTTTAGCGTATGTCAAAGAAAAATACAAAAATAAAACAAACTATTGCTAAGGCAAAAAAAGAAAACTCATCTATATTAAATTTAAGTCGTCACGAATTAACAGAAATCCCCTCTAAAATTTTTAGGATGACTTATTTAAAAGAATTAATTTTAAGTTCTAACCAATTAACAAGTATTCCAGAATCTATTACTAACCTCTCTAATTTAACAAAACTAAATTTAAGTTCTAATCAATTAACGAGCATTCCAGAATCTATTACTAAACTATCCAACTTAAAAGAATTAAATTTAAGTTCTAATCAATTAACAGATATTCCAGAATTTATTAATAATCTTTCTGACTTAACACATTTGTATTTAAGTAATAATCAACTAAAAAATGTTCCAGATTCTATCACTAAAATCCCTAGTTTAATAAAATTAAATCTAACATCTAATCAAATAGTAAATGTTAGTAAATCTATTGATGAATTATCGAATTTAACTTGGCTAAATCTCAACTCTAATCAACTAAAATCTATTCCTAAATCTATTGAAAATCTTTTCAACTTAACAGAACTATATTTGAAAAACAATCCCATGGAAGTTCCTCCTATAGAAATTGTTAATAAAGGAGTTGAAGAAATTAGAGGATATTTTCGCCAACTTGAAGAGGGAGAAGAAGATTATCTTTATGAAGCTAAGTTGCTAATCATAGGGCAAGGAGGTGCAGGAAAAACTACTCTCGCTAAAAAAATTCAAAATCCCGATTATCAATTGCAATCTGACGAAGAATCGACCAAAGGAATTGATGTTATTAAATGGAATTTTAAGCTGGATCAAAAACAAGATTTCAACGTAAATATTTGGGATTTTGCTGGACAGACTATTTATCAGACTACTCATGAATTTTTCCTGACAAAACGTTCTCTTTATCTTTTAGTAGCCGATACACGTAAGGAAGATACAGATTTCTACTATTGGCTTAATATAGTAGAAATGTTGAGTGATAATAGTCCACTATTAATTATTCAAAATGAGAGACAAGATCGGAAAACAGAAATTAATAAGCGTGAGTTAAGAGGAGAGTTTACCAACCTAAAAGAAATTATCCCAACTAATCTGGCTACTAATCGAGGCTTAGATAGCGTTGTCAACGATATTAAACATTATATTAAAAATCTTGATCATATTGGAGCAGCTCTACCCAAGACTTGGAAACGAGTACGTCAAGCTCTAGAAAAAGACACTCGTAACTATATTAAACTTGATGAGTATCTTAAAATCTGTGAACAAAACGGATTCACTAAATTAAAAGATAAATTACAGTTAAGCGGCTATCTTCATGATTTGGGAGTATGTTTACATTTCCAAGATGAGGAAGATTCTTTGCTATATAGAACAGTAATTCTTAAACCAGAATGGGGTACAGATGCCGTATATAAGGTATTAGATAATTCTCAAGTCATTGCTCAGAAAGGAAGCTTTAATCGTGGAGACTTAAACAATATTTGGCAGGCAGAGAAATATGCCGCTATGCGAGGAGAATTATTAGAGTTGATGAAAAAATTTCAACTTTGTTATGAAATTCCTGAATCTAAAAATAATTTTATTGCTCCTCAATTATTACCTGGGAATCAACCTGAGTATTCTTGGGATAAATCTAACAATCTAATTCTTCGCTATAATTATTATACTTTTATGCCAAAAGGAATTATTACTCGCTTTATTGTTGTTATGCATGAATATATTGATCAACAATATGTTTGGAAAAATGGAGTAATTCTTGAGAAAAACAATACAAAAGCTGAAATTATTGAAAATTCGAGTAAAACAGAAATCAAAATTCGAGTTGTTGGTTCTAATAAACGAGATTTAATGACTATCATTACCCACGAAATAGATAAGATTAACAAATCCTACAAGCGATTGGAGTATCAACAATTAATTCCCTGTAATTGTGAAATATGTATCAATAGTCAACAACCTCATAGCTATGATTATCAAGATTTATTAGCAAGACTAAGTAATAAAAAAGACACAATCGAATGTGGAAAAGCACCATATCATTCTGTTGATATTCCCGATTTGATCGAGCATTGTTTTGAAAAGGAAAAAGAAACTTTAAAAAATGAGGAAGACCCTATTCCTTCTCAGATGAGTATTGAAGGAAATAATAATACTGTTTATGTTCAGGTAGCGAATAAGGGTGAAATGACAAGTGATTCATCCCACAATAAACGAAAGATAACTGTAGAAGAAGGCAACTATAATGAAAGTGTCAGAGGAGATTATAATCAGCAAACAGGAAATAATAATCAATTTTTAACTGGTAACCAATCATCAGCGAATCCCGAACAAAATGATCAATCTTCCCAGGAAAAAGTTGATAAGAATTTTATTGTAAAACCAGTTACTATATTGTTGGCTTTCTTAGTTCTCTTAGGAATTAGTATATTTAATGACCCAATTACAAAATGGTTATTCCCAAGCTCAACACCAGAATTAGAACAACAAGAAAAAGAAAATAATTAAGTGGCGCAATGGGTGGAGTAGATGAGTTGAGAACTCTTTTAATCTTTGCTAGCTTCCTAATATTTGCGATCGCTAAAATTTTAGCGATCGCAAATATCCCAATCAATCAAACCCACCATCTTTGTCACAGTTCACAATGTTATTATTACCGTTGTATCTGGAGCATTCGTCATCTTAATAGGGGATTAATCTCCTGAGCTTCAACTTTAGACAAAGATGAAATCTTCAGAAATAATTACATTGGTAGTATTCTCTACATGACCAATTAAATCGCCATGATAATTGATGTCAATTCCATCACTATAAGGAGTTAATGTATAGTCATCAGCACTACCATATACTTGAATTTTATCTCCTTCCGAATAATAAAAATCACTGATAGTAGCATAGCCAGAACCTTGATAATAGGCTTCGTAAGAGTCCCCTAATACAAACGTGTCTGCGCCATAACCTCCGTTTAAGATGTCGTACTCACCAGAACCAGAATCATATACATTAGGATTGGAACCAATTAATGTATCATGGCCATCTGCTCCGTAAAGATGATCATCGCCACTATGACCAACTAGATAATCGTTGCCATATCCACCATCAAAATAGTTATCATAGCTATTACCTAGAATAGTGTCATCGCCACTAGAACCAAAAACATTTTCAATATTGTAAATGGTATCAACTAAGGTTGAGTTGCCAGGGAAACTAACTTGATTAGTTGTTAGATCGGCAACTATAGGGCCAGAGTAAAAACCGTAGCTAACACTATCAACACCATCGCCACCATCAATGTAGTCAAAACCAAAACCTCCATCAAGCCAATCATCGCCATAACCACCATAAAGAGTGTCATTGCCATAACCACCTAGAAGAAAGTCGTGACCGTCTTCTCCTGCAAGTACATCATGGTCATCACCGCCATATAGATAATCATTACCGTACCAGCCGTATAGGGTATCATTGCCTCCATAGCCAAATAGAGTATCATCTCCTTCTCTGCCATCAAGCCAATCATTGCCATGAGCACCCTCAAGATAATCGTTACCGAAACCGCCACTAAGTGTAATTGACATTTTTTATTTCCTCGTTATTTCAACTTGTTTGTTCTGTAGATTATTATGTTTAAGTCCACAAATAATATGCAGTTTTGAGATCAAAGATGACAGGAAATAGTGATACGACTTGGTAAAATTAACGATAGTTAAAATTCAATCTGTTGGATTTGGGTTAAAGTTCTGCTACAGGAAAAACCGTAGGTTTTTTTAACGCGATCGCTGGCAATACTTAAAGCCGTCCGAGATTTTTCATAGAAATTTGAGAAGCTCAACATTTCCCACTTCAAGTTACAAAAATTGCTATATTAATCAAATTACGCTCTACATCACTCCAAAAGCAAAGGAGAAGATACCAACCTAAAATGATAGATCAACTCTGGATATTGCTCTGTTCAGGTCTAGTGTTTCTGATGCAAGCGGGTTTCATGTGCCTAGAATCAGGCTTAACTCGCGCCAAAAATAGTATTAATGTAGCAGTTAAAAATATTGCCGACTTTGGTATATCTGTTGCCTTATTTTGGGCCTTTGGCTTCGGTATTATGTTTGGACTCTCCCAAGCAGGATGGATTGGCAGCAGCAACTTTTTCCCCTCCGCTGAAGCAGGACAATCATCAACGATCGCATTTTTTATCTATCAAGCCATGTTCTGCGGTACCGCAACCACCATTATCTCTGGTGCAGTTGCCGAACGTCTCAAATTTAGTGCTTATATCATCATTGCAGTCTTAGTTTCAGGCATAATTTACCCTGTATTGGGTCATTGGGCTTGGAATGATAACGGTTGGCTAAAACAATTAGGTTTTATCGATTTTGCTGGCAGCACTGTAGTTCATGGTGTGGGAGCATGGGTCAGTTTAGCAGCTTTAATCCTTATCGGTGCTCGCCAAGGTCGCTTTAGTGCCGCAAAAAAAGTCAATAAAATCCAAGGAACAAATTTGCCCTTTGCGGTCTTGGGCGCATTACTACTTTGGGTTGGCTGGCTCGGGTTTAATGGTGGAAGCACCCTCGCACTTAATGAACAAGTTCCCGGAATCATCCTCAATACCGTCATATCTGGAGTCGCAGGAATGCTCACAGCAACCTTCTGGAGCCAGTGGCATCATGGCAGAATTGAAGTTGAAGAGTTAATCAATGGCTCGATCGCGGGTTTAGTCGCCATCACTGCTTGTTGTGATTCGGTAACAACTCCTTTGGCTGTCATTATTGGCGTCACAGGGGCGATCGCAGCTCAGCTAGTTTCCCAGACTCTACAACGTCAAGGCATTGATGATGCAGTAGACGCCGTGGCAGTTCATGGAGGAGCTGGTCTTTGGGGCACTCTCTGCGTTGCTTTATTTGGTCAATTAGACCTAATTGATACAGGTTTGACTAGGATTAATCAGCTTGGCGTTCAATTACTAGGAATTTCTGTGATCGGTTGCTGTGCCTTTGGGCTAACTTGGATCTTACTCAAATCACTAAATTTCTTTTTTGAATTAAGAGTTTCCCTCGAAGCAGAACAATTAGGCTTAAATGTCTCAGAACATCAGGCAAAAACCGATACCTACGAATTATTTCAAATCATGGATCTCCAAGCTAGAACCAATGATTTAAGCTTACGCGTTCCCGTCGAATCCTTTACCGAAATTGGACATATTGCCACTCGCTACAATCAGGTCATGGATTCGCTCCAAAAAAACCATCAACAAAGCGCTGATTCCCTAGAAGAACTATATGCTGTGACTGCAACAGTTATGTCGGCAGTGGAAAATAAAAAGTTTTCTGCCGAAGATTTTACTAGTTTTGCTTCTCGTTCCGATGAACTGGGCATCCTTGCCCGAACCCTGCAACAAATGTTTGAGATGATCAACTCGCAACATCAAGAATTGGTCTCAACTCAAGAACAACTATTAGCTTCTTCTGTTCGACAGCAAGAGTTAATCATCGAGATTTTAAAAAGTCGTTTTGATGATATTCCTGAATCGATTATTGAGCAAGTAGAGTCTATTTCAGATATAGATCAGTTACATTCATCATTAAAAAGCGCGATCGCGATTTCCAGTCTAGACGAATTTATTTCTTCGTAGGGGCGAACGGCCATTCGCCCTTACAAATCCTGTTGTTTCATCCAAGCAATACATTCTGTCAGTTCTTGCTGCATCGTTTTGCGATCGCTGTGGCGACGACGACCATGACCAGGTAACACCCATTCAAAAGAATAATCAGTAAGTTTTACCATTGACTTGATTTGCTCCGACCAAGAATAGAAACAATAACGGGGAAAAGCATTCAAATGTTGCAAATGGGATGACCAAGCCAAATGATCTCCTGTAAACAAAAACTTCTGCTTATAAAGCAAAACCGTGTGACCCTTAGTATGACCAGGCACAGGAATAATCAACAAATCGTTTGCCAATTCAATCGGCTCACTACCTGATAACGGAATTTCCACATTTTTTGTGCCCTCACGAATGTCATCTTCATGAATAATTCGCTCACAACCAAAATGCTGATGAAATTTTTCATGGTCAGCAACATCGTCTTGATGGGTCAAATATAGATAACGAATCCCGCCCAACTTTTCCAGCTTTTTGACTAGAGGCGGTGTAAAACGAGGTGAATCTATTAAAACATTACCATCAGGTCTTTGAATAAAATAACTAGTAGCAGCAAAGGATTTTTTAGAATGATAACCACAATGATAGATATTCTCTGCGATTAATAAAGGAAAAGTTTGCTGTACAGATTTAATATCTTTCGGTTTAGCTACTGTGCCAATAGAAGCTGTGGGACAGGATAATAATGCTTGTATGGCCTGCAATCGCTCAGTCGGATTTTGTGGTTGCTGATAAACTGCGGACATTGTTCCTTGACGATTAAAGATTTCGGGTGCCATCCAACGGCAAGTATCACAATCTATACAACTAGAATCGACATAAAGATCTCCGATCGCATTTTCCCTTCTTCTCTGTTTAAGTTGCGCCATAACTATATTTCTCTCACAAGTCATAATCGTTATGAGTTTATTATAGCAATTATTGACTTACGGATTATTTTCCTGTACAAGCGAATGGTAGATAAAGGTTAATCAGAAAATAATATTATTTATGATAGAAAGCCCTAATTCGACTCCCAAATTACCCACATCAGCGATTCAAACTGAGGCAGGACTTCAAGCAGAGACAGAACATTGGTTTGAATATCCAGTAATCGCCCAACCGCATCATACTGACTATGGCGGGGTTGTTTGGCATGGGACTTATCTTACTTGGATGGAATCGGCTAGAGTAGAATGTTTGCGTTCTATTGGAGTTGATTTGGCCGAATTAGTTGCTTTAGGTTGTGATCTTCCTGTAGTTGAGTTGTCTCTGAAATATCATCTGCCAGTGAAGTTGGGCATGAAGGTGATCGTAAAAACTCGCTTGAATCAAACTCAAGGAGTACGGATGCATTGGGACTATAAGATTCAATCTCCCGATACCCCAAAACTCTTTGTCTCGGGAAGAGTTACTTTGGTCGGTATTGATCGCGACAAGGGCAAGATTGTCCGTCAACTGCCAGCTAATCTACAAAATGCTTTGGTTCAATTAAGAAATTAATGAAGAGACGTGTCGGCGACACGTCTGTACACAGCCGATACGTTTGTACGCAAGAGTAGCGGTTCAAAAATCTGTGAGATAGACTTTGCAAGGAGCGATCAGCATTTTATCCCCAAAGGAATGTTGGTTCGCATCGCAATTATAAAATCTTACTTAAAACAGTGCTTCAATATTTCAAATATTTAATTCCTTTTGTTGATCCTCAAGTTCGTAATTGGACATGGGAAGCTCGGTTACTAAATTGGTTAACCTGTATTTGGTTAGTAGTTGGTTTGATCACATTAATCTCAGCTTCTTATCCAGAAGGAATTATCGAACATCAGGATGGTTTTTATATTATTAAACGACAATTAATTGGTATTACCGTTGGTATTATTGCCTTTAATATTGTCAAGAATAAACCCTTGAAAGAGACCTTAAAAGTATCGCCGATTATGGTGATATTTTTATTATTTTTGATCTTTATGACGACAGTTCCTGGCATTGGCAAAACAGTATATGGTGCCAGACGTTGGATCGCTTTAGGGCCTTTTTCTTTGCAACCTTCAGAATTGATCAAACCTTTTTTGGTTATGCAAGCTGCTTATTTGTTTGCTCGCTGGAAAAACCTAGACTGGAGTATTCGAGGAACTTGGTTAGCAATTTTTAGCCTTACCTTGGCAGGGATTTTAATTCAACCAAATTTAAGTACTACGGCTTTATGTGGGATGAGTTTATGGTTAATCGCCGTAGCGGCGGAATTGCCTTGGTCTCAATTACTATCTGTAAGTATTGGAGGGTTAGCTGTTGCGGGATTAAGTTTATGGCGCAATCCTTATCAATTGGATCGTGTTGTCTTTTTTTTGGAGCCTTGGGATGATCCGCAAGGAAAAGGTTATCAGTTAATTCAAAGTTTAATCGCGATCGCATCTGGTGGTTTTTCTGGTTCTGGCTTGGGTTTATCACAACAAAAACTTTCCTATTTGCCAATTCGTTCGACGGATTTTATTTTCTCGGTCTATAGTGAAGAGTTTGGTTTTATTGGTTGTTTATTGCTCTTAATCTTTATTGTTAGTTATGGCACGATTGCCTTGCGAGTCGCTTTTAAGTCGAAAAATAAGGTTCAAAGGTTAGTCGCGATCGGTGTTATGGTATTTCTGGTTGGTCAATCCTTAATTAATATTGGCGTTGCCACTGGTTCTTTGCCTACTACCGGTTTACCTTTTCCTTTCTTTAGTTATGGCATTAATTCTATTGTTGCTAGTTTGTTACTCGCTGCTTTACTAATTAGAGTTGCCAGAGAAAGTTCTAAAGGGAAAGTTATTAAATTGAAAATTGAAAATTGAAAATTGAGAAATGTTGGATGAAGAAACTATTATTTTCAAAAAGTACAAAAATGCTTTAGTCGGTATTGGCATAGATCTGTCAGATGAGTTTGTAATTAATAGTATAGAAAATTACAATTATGAACTTGAGGCTAGATTTCAGGCAATTATTTCTTATTGGTACTGGCTACAAAATCAAAACCAAGAGTTGTTAAGTCCTAGTCAAGTATTAATTCAAGCTTTTTCCGAACAATGGAATCCTATTGGGTGGCAAAAAGAATTTCTGGATAACGAAAAATTTAAAAGCTTAGCGGAAAAATGGTGGGATCAAGCACGTAAAGTAGACATTCTAAAAAACTTAATTGTTGATGTTCAAGAGAATTTCTGGTCTGGAGGGAAAATTGTTTTTCAAAATCCTCACGGAGAATGTTGGAAAATGGATTTAGAAAGGGGGATGGAAATGAGTTGGGAAGAAATTATTGAATATTATCAAAGAGTTACAAGAATAGTAATTGAATCTCAACCAGGATATTTTCTATTTCGCCATAATGGGTAAGTTAAAGTATTAAATTATGGTTAAATCTTTGACTGTCTTGATGAGTGTTTATAACGGAGAAGTATATTTAAAAGAAGCAATAGAGAGTATATTACAGCAAACATTTATTGATTTCGATTTTTTAATTATTGATGATGCTTCTACTGATAAAACTAGTGATCTTTTAGAAAAATTTGCTCAGCAAGATTCACGAATTAAAATTATAACTAATGAGCAAAATCAGGGACTAGCTTATAGTTTGTCCAAAGGAGTGGAGGCAGCAAAAACACCTTGGATTGCCAGAATGGATGCAGATGATATTGCGATACGCGATCGCCTGAAAAAACAGATGAAGTATCTGGAAGAAAATCCTGAAACAGATATTCTAGGTGGCTATGCTTTGGATATTAATGATCGTGGAGAAATCTTAGACTCACGAAAAGTTCCAACTGACCACGATAATATTGTTAAATTTATTTGGACTAATCCGTTAATTCATCCAACAGTATTGTTTCGTCGTTCAGCAATCTTAAAAATAGGCTCATATTACTGTAAAACTCACAAAAGAATTCCTGAAGATTATCATCTGTGGTTTCGTTCTTGCGCTGCTGGATTGCAATTTGCTAATTTACCAGAACCTTTAATTTATTATCGTTTTTCTGAGAATAATTTCGTGAGAAATAATCTCCAATTTTTATTAGCTCATGTCTTAATTGGCTGGCAAGGTTGTTGGTTAGTTAAAGCTTCTCCTGTAGCTTATTTAGGTGTTACGAAACCCTTAGTACTAGGAATATTACCTCCAAGTTTGAGATATCTTGTTTATCATTGGCTGAAAAAATTTGATCCGAGAACTAAATTTTAGTTTTTTATAGATATTTAAGCCTAACTATTATTTAACATGTAATATAGCTGAAGCCAAATTATCATGCTAGATTGACGGCAATTTAAACCATCTTTAAGTTTTTATGTTACTAACAAAGGATAATTATTTAGCTATTCAAAAAGCAACAATCGACTATTTAGCTATTCAAGGAACAACAAAGTTAGTAGTTATTGATCCGGCGGTTAAAGACTCACATCAACTTGCAGAAGATGTTCCGGCTGAGGCAAAAGTTTTATTATTAGACTCAAATCAAGATAGTATTGCTCAAATTACCAAAGCATTGGCAGCAGGAAACTATCATAGTCTTCATCTTGTTTCTCATGGTTCGACCGAATGTTTGCCTTTAGGAAGTACCAATTTAACTTTCGAAACTATTACTCAATACAAGCCACAACTTATGGAATGGGGTATTGCCGAAATTTTTATTTATGGTTGTAATATGGCTAAGTCTTCTAATTTATTGAAGCAACTACATTATCTAGTAGGGGCAAATATTGTTATTTCAGCCGGAAATATAAAGCATCATATACTGTGAAGGTTCGCTGCGATCCTTAATGAGTTTCTTAGAGTTGTAAAAAAGTATATTTAATTAAGTTAATTTACCCAATTTTCTAACTGTAAATTTGATACACGATTAAACTCTTTGAAATTATTAGTAACAAGAGTAACCTCTAAACTAACAGCATGAGCCGCAATCAAAGTATCTAATGAACCTATAGGATTTCCTTGTTTTTCTAACATTGCTCGAATATCGCCATAAATAATAGCCGCAGCGCGATCAAAATCCACTATTTTCAATGGCAAAAGAAATTGTGTTAATGCCTGTTGATTTCTGGCAGGAAATTGGCTTTTCCGAACGCCAAATTCAAGTTCTGCAACTGTAATTGAAGAAACACCGACATCCCCAACTTGATAAGTATTAAACTTCTGCAA
>JBCCYD010000119.1:0-14630 GCA_039190385.1 Cyanobacteria bacterium P01_F01_bin.143
ATTATCTGCCAGCAAGAGTAGCCATTTTATTTGGATAGACGAACCAGAAAAAATTATTGAAGCCGTAAAAATAATTAAGAATAAATTAGCGAATTAATATTTGCTCTGTAAAAATATTTTCTTGATGATAATTACTTGTACCTGACCAAGTTAACTCGATAACGCTGTTTTTTCGTCACCGAAACTTCTCCTATTTCTAATCTTCCTTTGCCTCGGACAGAAATTAGATCTCCAGCCTTTACGTTATAGCTAGCCTGAGTAATATCCTTCCAATTAATGCGAACATCTCCAGCAGAAATTGCGTTAGCCATTTTACTACGAGACATACCAAAACCCGCAGAGGCGATCGCGTCTAATCGCATCGAAGCCTCAACTGTCGTCATTTCTTTCTTTTTAGGAGGACGTATTTTGAGTTCAGCAAAATCAATTTGTCGAGTTTTCACTGCAACAGATCTGACTTGAGTTAAAGAAGTCGTCAGAAACTCTACCATTTCAGGAATGACAATTACCTGGGCACCTCTTTCCCCTAAAACAATAATATCGCCAACTTTTTCCCTAACAATTCCCGTCCCGAGAATTGACCCTAAAAAATCTCGATGGGTTGCCGTATCAAACAAAAAGTTTCCCGCAATATCTAAAACTGCTAATTCAATTTGGGACGAATCTAATGGTATTTCTGAACGAGAAATTCCCAATCTTTGTCTTTCTGCTTGAGGATAGCCACCCCAGGCCAACAGTTCTATATCTGTTAACTTACTAAAAATTCTCTGGACTTCAAACATTACAGGGGGAGATAAAAAATCAGTGAGAACCACTTCCCAAGTTTTGATTGCTTGCTCTGCTTTATCAATAACACGAGCAATTTCTTCTCTATTCTCAACCCCTTTTAATAAATCTTCTCTTGGCAACATAAATAATTAAAAATTGAAAATTGTTTAATGGTAAATGTTTAATGTTTAATGCTCAATGTTTATTGGTAAATGTTTAATGCTCAATGTTTAATGTTTATTGTTCGTATCCTTGGAGCATTTCTGGTTTAAATTTACGCAAAATATCTACTGATTTAGAGAGGAAAATTTCTGAACCTTTGACGACTACTAAATATTTTCCGGCATCTAAACGATTACGATAGGGTAAAGCATCACCACTTCCCAGACTTAAACCGATACCACCGCCAACAAAAAAGCTTCCCATCGCACCACCGATCGCACCAGCAATGCCGCCGACAATATGATTTCCTGGAGTTCCAGCCCAACTAAAAGTATCTAATCCAGTGACTAAATCAAATCCATAACCACTAAAAAAGCCAAAAGGAACGAGCCAATAGGCCATTGCGATCGCTCTTTTTTTCGCTTTTTTCCCAGGATCGATTAGGCCAAATTCATCAGCAGTTTTGTACCCTCGACCAACAATGCTCATCTGGGATTGGGGAATCTGAGCTTTTTCTAGAGCAGTATAGGCTTCTTCTGCAACAATGCGATCGGGTAAAACGGCTATTAAATAATTCATTAATCTTAAAGCTAAAATTGTATTTATTCTTCCATTAGATAGATTATCAGTTGTAGCGAATGTCTTGAATGTCAAAAAATAGATGATTAGAAATATATTGTAACTATCATCGCAATATTATCAGTAAAAATACTATTTTGAGCCTAGTATTCTGTCATATTCTGCATGAGTTCCGATCTAAAACCAAGCTAAATCGTTACTCTGTTGTATGCCAATTGCTCTATAGTGTAAACCAATTCTAACTGACCAAAAACGACCCACTTTTTTTAAATGCAGTGAAGGATATCGAGAATCTTGTTTGAGTAATTTGTAACATCTGTCTGCAAGTTCTTGGATTTCAGATGGCAAACGTCGATAATGATACCAAAAATCTGGTGTCGCTCGATGTTTCACAGCTCAATACAATTTCCTTTCTGCAAATCTTGTAGTGCTTTGTCTGCTAATGCATCTAAACGACCATTCTTAACATCTGACTCAAATTTATTATCCCAATTTGCAGCATCAAATTCGGCAAACCAAGTCCTGAATTTGGCGAGATCTTCATCAGAAAGTTGACTGACAGCAAGTTCTATTTCTCCTAAATTACTCTTATTCATGGGTACTAATTTTGATCAATCTTCGTTCAAATTATAAAGTTTCTAGATTTTGTTCCTCAACTCAATCTACTCAATATATTTGGTAATCGCTTCAGTTAATCCTTCTAGAGTATAAATTTCCGCTTCGATATCGACTCTCCCTAATAATTGATTACAGGTTTTGGAAGTTTGCGGGCCGATCGACGCGATCGCGACATTCTGCAATAAGCCATTCACATTTGTATTGCCTGCCAATTCTTGAGCTAAAAGTTGATAAAAATTCCTTACCGTCTTAGAACTAGCAAAAGTTACAATATCTATCTGCTTATTTTGCAGAACATGCCAAACATTACCATCTATTTTGTCAGGACATTTAGATTCATAAGCTGCAACTTCCACCACAGAAGCACCTTGATTGGTTAATTCCTTGACTAAAACCGCTCTTCCTCCTGTTTCTACCCGGGGAAAGAGAATTTTCTTGCCTGACAAATTTTCCGGAAAAGTTTCGACCAAAGAGTCAGCCACAAAGTTTGGCGGAATAAAATCTGGTTGAATATTACGCTCGCTTAAAATTGCAGCGGTTTTTTTGCCGACCACGGCGATTTTTATCCCAGCTAAAGCCCGAACATCTTTTAATCGTGACCAAAAATATTTAACTCCATTGGCAGAAGTGAGGATTAACCAATCAAAACTCGCCAGATCTGCGATCGCATTATCCAATGACTGCCAGCTAGAAGGAGCCGTAATCACCAAAGCTGGCATTTCTCTAACCATTGCACCCTGTTTTTCCAGCAGAGTTGTAAATTTACTTGATTGTTCCGCCGCACGAGTAACTAAAATTGTCTGGTTCGCTAAGGGCAAATGTTCGGAAGTTGCAGTAGTTTGATGTATGCGATCGCCTAATGTCACGACTTTACCTATTACAATGACGGCTGGAGATAGGGAGATTCCCTCGGTTTTCTTTACTATATCGGTTAACGTACCCCAAAAAATCTCTTGCCCTATTCGGGCACAGTTACGAATTATTGCCACAGGTTCATCCGCATCTCTCCCTTGAGTAATTAACTTTGTAACAATCTTGCCGAGAGAACGTGTCCCCATGAGAATGACTAAAGTATCGATCTTGGCTAATGCTTGCCAATCTAGCTGCTCGATTTCATGACCACTGCAAACGGCAAAACAGCTACTCAACTCGCGATCGGTCAAGGGAATCCCCGCTAGTAAAGGTGCCGCCAAAACCGAGGAAATTCCAGGAATTAATTCAAAATGACAATTTGCTTTTTGTAAGGCGTAAATTTCACCTCTAGAACGTCCAAAAATAAAAGGATCGCCACTTTTGAGCCGAACTACTTGTTTTCCTTGGCAACAATATGCCACTAATAGTTGGTTGATTTTCTCTTGAGGCGTACTAACTTTTCCCCCGCGTTTACCCACATCGAGTTTTAGGCAGTCATCAGGTACTAAATCTAGTAATTGCACATCAACTAAGGCATCGTAAATTAAGACTTCGGCACGGGATAGCAATTCTTCTGCCCTGAGAGTGAGATATGCGCGATCGCCAACTCCTGCACCAACTAAATAAACTTTGCCTTGATTTTGCATATTATTGCTGTCCCTAATTGAGAGTAAGTAAAATTACGAAGTAACCGAGTCTATTTGAGAATTTTCTGGATATGGAGAGAATAAGTCGAGTGATTTTGTTGATTAGCTCGTTAATAATTTTTAGTTTCAGCTCGATCATAATTTGTTTTCCTGCCATAGCAGTTTTAAGGACACATCACGAAAGTCCAGGAGTTCTACGTTATCATGCTCAAAATTCGCTTTCAGATAACAGGGGAATGACATGGCAAGTAATTCTTTTTCCCGAATACGATTCCGGACAAGTTGCTAAATATCATCTGCGATTAGTTGGTTTTCCCGGAGTCACCCAATTTGTTCATCCTTATCCTCTTGAAATTATTACAGCTCAGGGTCAAGTATTAGATGCCGTAGATATGATCGCGATCGCTCCTCCTGCTCCTAATGTAGGGGAATTTGATCTAACAGATATATTACCTTTCCTTCCGCAAAAGGGTTCGGCAAAACTCTCGATATTTTTAAGAAATGCAAAGAGTATTTGACAAAAAAATATAGATACTATCCATAAGTAGGGGCGAACGGCCGTTCGCCCCTACGCGATCGCGTTGAAAATAAAAAAATAAGCGATCGCTTTTAATCTTTCCGAGAAAAGGCGATCGCTTATTAGAAATTTAAAATATTTTTTGAGATCAGGTTCTTGGGTATAACTTTTTAGTCCCCAATAATATCCGATTGGGTAAGTTCGTCAGACATTTCAATGATGGCTCGAATAGGAGGTTTCATTACTGGATCGTCAAAATTATCTGCATATTCATAACGACGTCGTTTGGCTCTGTTAGCAACTTGAACAGTAATGCGATAGCGATTAGAAGCAGCATTCATTAGTTCATCGGCACGAAACATAATTTGGGAAGAGTCAAAAGCACTTTTCTTATGCATATACAAATAATTTTCTCCAAGAAGATTTGAAAAATAACCCCATAAGAGTCATTGATAAGGAATAGCAATGGCTACGCAATATATTTCATTTTAGCAGGAATCGGTAATAAATACTTGTGTCAGCTAAATTACTTAATAAGTAACGATAATTCCTGTCTTACTTGGTAATATTACTTAAGTATTTACCGTGATGATATTAAGAAATTACGCATTTCCCCTTATCTTTTCCATAACTATTGTTAAAATATTTTGAAAGTTATAGAGCAACGTTAACTTACAAATTCTTGGCACAAGGAAATATCTACGACAATGAAATCATCAAGATTCTTTCCTGAATTAAAGAAGTGTCGACGAACGCTGGGAAGGCGTTGGTTCTCAGGATTGACTGGTTTTTGCTCAATATGCACTTTAGGTTTTCTATTCTTATATTTTCAGAAACCCATTATTCAACCATCTGTTGGACTAGAACTCTCAGAGATCAAAGTAGATGAGCATATCTCAAAAATAAACTCAAAATTCATACCAAAAGGGACTCCATTCTATATCGATTTTTTTCAAAATAAATTACCAATATCTTACATTCCTAGAAATAGAATATTCAATCTTACTTATCAAAAAGAAATTGAAAATATAAGTGATATTCCGGTTCTGTCATATGCCATTATTCCTAATCAGAAGATCTCAACTTATACTTCAGTTTATTTTGGCGTTTTTGCTTTGGGATTGCTAGGTGCAGTAACTATAGTTTATATTCTTGAAACTTTTGATCAATCGCTAAAAACTATTACCGAAACAAAAAAAATATTTGATCATTCTCTAGAAGATAATTCCCCCAAAGAATATTCAGCAGAATTTTGGGAGACTACTATTCCTATTTCTGTAAATCTACAATATAGATATCCCAACTCAGAATTTAACCTTAGAAAATTACGCGATATCGATCGGGATGAATTGACAGAAATAATTATTCATTGCCAAAAAAATTTAGATGATTCAATTCAACTTGTACAAGAACAGGAGGATGAGTTATTTATTAAGAAATATTATATTAGGAAGTTACAAAGAAAAGTAAATATTGCTAATAATTTAGAACGTTATAGTTTAGAAAATCAGCTAAAAGAAGAAGAAGAGCTAGGAAATTTGCTTAAGGCAACTCTGATTGGTCAACGAAGAACTCTCAAGAAAAAAAGTAAAATTTTACTTCAATATCGACAATTATTAGAAGAGAAACAATTTGGCTAATGGCTAGGCTAATAGCTAATGGCTAATGGCTAATGGCTAATTGTGCAAAAAACACGCCATCTAATTTTTCAATAAAATCAAATGACGTGTTCGAGTAATTAATAGCTAATTAATTAGCTATTAATTAGCTATGTACAACTGCTTTCTTGGCGTCTTCTTGCGCTAAGAATTTTTCTAACTCAGTCAAAGCATCGGCATCAACTTTAGTTTGCATTGGGCAGAATTTTGGCCCACACATAGAGCAGAATTCGGCAGTTTTATAAATATCTGCGGGTAAAGTTTCGTCGTGATATTCTCTAGCACGCTCGGGATCGAGAGATAATTCAAATTGTTTTTCCCAATCAAAGTTATAACGAGCATGGGAAAGTTCATCATCGCGATCGCGTGCCCCAGGACGATGACGAGCAATATCGGCTGCATGAGCGGCTATTTTATAAGCAATCAAGCCATTGCGCACATCTTCAGCATTGGGCAAGCCCAAATGTTCTTTGGGCGTTACATAGCACAGCATTGCTGTGCCATACCAACCAGCCATGGCCGCACCGATCGCCGAGGTAATATGATCATAACCAGGAGCAATATCCGTAACCAAAGGCCCGAGAACATAGAAAGGAGCTTCACTACATTCTTCCATTTGTTTGCGGACATTAAACTCAATTTGATCCATAGGCACATGACCAGGGCCTTCGACCATAACTTGAACATCATGTTCCCAAGCCCGACGCGTCAACTGACCCAAAGTTTTCAACTCCGCCAATTGAGCCTCATCGGAAGCATCGTGGGTACAGCCAGGACGGAGAGAATCACCCAAGCTAAAGGAGACATCATATTTTTTGAAAATCTCAATAATATCATCGAAATGAGTATACAGAGGATTTTGCTTATGATGATGCAACATCCATTTAGCAATAATTCCGCCACCACGAGAAACAATTCCGGTAATACGGCTTCTCACTAGAGGCAGATGCTCAATCAGAATACCTGCGTGAATTGTCATATAGTCCACACCCTGTTGCGCATGTTTCTCGATGATATGCAAGAAATCATCTGCGCACAGCTTGTCCATATTACCGTGAACACTTTCCAATGCCTGATAGATGGGGACAGTGCCAATGGGAACAGGTGAAGCATTAATAATTGCAGTTCTGATCTCGTCTAAATTACCACCTCCAGTGGATAAATCCATGATCGTATCAGCACCATATTTGACTGCTTGGTGAAGTTTGGCTAATTCTTCACTAATATCAGAAGAGGTGGGAGAAGCCCCAATATTAGCGTTGACCTTGCACTTCGAAGCAATCCCGATCGCCATTGGTTCGAGATTAATGTGATTGATATTGGCAGGAATAATCATTCTTCCTCGCGCAATTTCATCACGAATCAAATCCACGGGTAAGTTTTCTCTTTGGGCAACATAACGCATCTCCTCGGTGATTAGTCCCTGGCGGGCATAATACATTTGCGAAACATTACTTTGTCCGCGCCGTTTGGCAACCCAGTCTTTTCTCATGTTATTTCCTCAATAAACAGCTTCCCTCCGCTGGTGCGAACCAGTCTCAGGTTCTAAGAGTATTTCTCAGCCTTTGTACAGTTATCAGTTATCAGTCATCAGCTATCAGTCATCAGTCATCAGTCATCAGTTATCAGTCATCAGTTATCAGTTCTGCAATATATTTCGATCATTAATTGAGGCTTGCTAGATCGATCTAATTTTCACTGTTTACTGTCTACTGTCTACTGTTCACTGTCTACTGTCTACTGTTCACTGTTCACTGCTCACTGCTCACTGAATTAGGCACCCCTAGCTATGGTTAAGGATTCTAACACTGTTGATAAACAAAATGCTATACGATTGATAACAATAACTTATCTATCGCTGAATATAAATAGTGGTTTGCTTGCTAAATTAGCCATTTCTAAATATAAAGCGTTTACATTTAACTTAAATTGATTTTAATGTTCACTCTTCATTACAAACAGAGCAGTATTTCCTCGGAACTACTTATGTATTTTTCCGACAAATAATCATCAAATCATTACAGTTAATTTATCTTATTTTATTAATGATTAGATTAAAATTGAGTTAGTTGAATTATCTATTTTAAATCTATTCTGGAAATGAAAAATAATCTATCGAGAGTTAAATTTCTATTGACATTTTGCGCTTTAGCTATATTAATTCCGACTTCTGGGCCAAACAACGCGATCGCGCAAGAAAATGCGAATTCGGTTTCTGCTCTTCGGTCTAAAGTCACTTTTAATCCCCCAGCAGGAGATAAGCCAAAAATGAGTCAGGCAGGGGCTTCTCGTGGTAGTGGAGAATGCATCAGCCAGGCAGAAAATTCGGATTTGCCCTTTGTCCCTTTGCTTCCTGTTTCGGAGCAAGCCTTAACCGTGGCTTCTCATCCGACCGTACTGGCTTCTTTGCCTGAGACTTCGGCTCAAAAAATTCTCTTTAGCTGGCGAGATGAAAATAGTAACGATCATTATCAAACTATTCTGCCCATTGATAATCAAGGAGCTGTGACTAGCTTTACTCTTCCCGAAGATGCTCCTCCATTAGAAGTAGGAAAAACTTATCATTGGGCTTTGGCGATTATGTGTGATGGGAAATTACGTCCTGATACCCCAACAATTCAAGGACAAATTCGACGAGTAACTCTAGAATCAGCTATTAGCGATCGCCTAGAAACTGCCAATATTCTAGAGTCTGCAATTATCTATGGAGAAGCTGGTATTTGGTATGAAACAGTTGCGAATTTAGCCCAACTCAAAACAGCAGCCCCCAGCGATCGCAATTTAAACTCAAATTGGGAAGACTTATTAACTTCTGTTGGATTGGAAAAGATCTCTCAAGTTCCCACAACTAAATAGTTAACATCTTAGTTCTAGTTGTGCAAAATACAAAACAGATAACATTGATTATGTTAATAATTACCAGAGGTGTTAACCTAGCCTCTGGAAAGGAAATATAGCTGATATATTGGCGAATTCACCATAATAATTATTTCAAACAAAAAGAATCTATGTTATCTGCAATTTTATTCGATTTAGATGGAACTTTAGCCAATACTGACCCGATACATTTCAAGCTTTGGCAAGATATTCTACGAGATTACGACATTGAATTAGATCAAAATTTTTATCAGCAGAATATTTCAGGCAATACCAACGAGCAAGTGGTAGCCAAAATTTTACCTGAATTATCCGCTCAAGAAGGCGAACAAATGGGTATCGATAAAGAAGCGATGTATCGCAGGCAAGCAAAAACTTTATCTCCCACCCCAGGCTTAGAAAGAATCATTCAATTAACAGACGATATTCCCTTGAAGCGTGCTGTCGTAACTAATGCACCCAGAGAAAATGCCGAACATATGTTAGAAGCTTTGCAATTAACCGAGACTTTTCCGATCGTGATTGTCTCAGCCGATGCCCCTCCAGGAAAACCAGATCCTGCTCCCTATCAATTGGGTTTGGAGCGAGTGGGGGTCAATAGTAGTAACGCGATCGCGTTTGAAGATTCCAACACAGGTATTCGTTCTGCTGTAGCCGCAGGGATTTACACTATTGGCGTCGCTTCCACTCATGATCCTCAATTACTCTTAGAAGCAGGAGCGAGTATGGTAATCAAAGATTTTAATGACCCTCAGCTTTGGGAATTTTTAAACCAAAAAACTTCCTCAGTAGTTACCTCTAAGTAAATAGTTATAAATTAAATATTTGCGAATCTGACTTTAGCTTATAAAAACTTAATTTCGTCGAACTCACTTTTTATTAGAATCGGGGAATGGAGGGACTATATTGCCTTATCTTTCCCGTAACTAATAAAAAATGAACAACATTAAACTACCACCATATTCTGTAAGTGAAGGTTGGGTACTCAACCGACTCTTAGATTTAATTCTCAAACCCTTGGGTCAAGCCAATTGTCAACAACAAATTAAGCCCGGAACTTTATCTAGTAATGTCGCCAGCAAAAATTTTACTCTAGGAATATTTACTGTTCATTGGGAAAACTCCACGATCCAATCGGCAAATCTTCACATTACTAAAGAAAATAAAACTATCTGGTCCACTGCTGCGGGTCAAAACTTTATTGGTGGTGCCGATATCACCCTAGAGATTGTTGAGGATCGAGGCTCCATTGAAATCGATGAAAATTATCTAGCACAGTTTTCCCATCAAACTATTACCAACATTTAAGATCAGAATAATAGCTTAGTTATCAGTGGTAAATTGAACCAAAAGCCTGATTCTTCGGAAAAGATTACCTATAAATTTTCCCTACAACCTGATAGCGATAATAAAATTAATTTCACTCTAGAAATTGTCGGAGCCAATGTCAATCAAGCGCAACTTAGTTATGTAACTACCTCAGAAGAACATTTCTATGGTTTTGGGGAACAATTTTCCGATATTGATGGCAAGGGTCAACTAATTCCGATTGTTTGTGAAGAAGGCGGTATTGGCAGAGGAGATCCTGGCCCAAAAACTCTGAAAATAATTGGAGTTGCCGGAAATCGCTTTTCTAGCTATGCTTCAGTACCTCATTTTTTGACCAATAAAGGACATTCCCTGTTTCTGAA
The DNA here is from genome assembly GCA_039190385.1 of Cyanobacteria bacterium P01_F01_bin.143. Taxonomy (GTDB): domain Bacteria; phylum Cyanobacteriota; class Cyanobacteriia; order Cyanobacteriales; family Xenococcaceae; genus Xenococcus. The sequence goes on from JBCCYD010000119.1 coordinate 10,430, forward strand.
GAATACCGAACCCTCTGTTTTTGATCTCCGTAATCCGGATTTAGTCCATATTAGAGTTGAATCTAGTTGTATGCAGGGACAAATTCTCTGTGGGGAAACGCCTCTAGAGCTGATTGAACTCTATACGGAATATTCGGGTAGAATGCCTGCCTTACCAGATTGGGTGAATTCTGGAGCTTTAATTGGGATGCAAGGCGGCACCGACAGGGTGCGTCGGATTTGGTCGCAACTCAAGGAGTTAGACACGCCGATCGCGGGATTTTGGTTACAAGATTGGGTTGGGCAACGGAAAACTATTGCGGGAAAACAACTATGGTGGAATTGGCAATTGGATCATGATGCTTACCCAAGCTGGGAGACCTTAGTTCAAGATTTAGCAGCCGAAGATATTGCAGTCGGGGTCTATATAAATCCTTTCTTGGTGGAATTTACTCCAGAACAGACGGAGGGGAAACCTGAAGGTTGGCGCAATTTATTTCAAGAAGGATTAGACAAAGGATATTTAGTCAAAAAAGCTAATGGGGAACCCTATTTAGTCAAAAATACCGATTTTTCAGCAGCCTTAATCGATGTTAGTAATCCTCAAACGAGGGAATGGTTTCGGGGAATTATCAAAACGGCAGTCTTAGGAGTAGGAGCAAAATTCTGGATGGCCGATTTTGCTGAAGCAGCTCAATTCGATGGTGCTTTTGCATCGGAAGAATCGGGACTAAGTTATCACAATCAATATCCTGTTGATTGGGCAGAAGTCAATCGGACTGCGATTCAAGAAGCTAATCGCGAAGGAGATGTCTGGTTTTTTACCCGTGCGGGTTATAGCAAAACCCCAGGTCAGACGACGGCTATGTGGTTAGGAGATCAAAATGTGACTTGGGAACCGAATGATGGTTTACCTAGTGCTCTTTGTGGTTTACTTAGTGGGGGATTTTCCGGTTTTGGGCTGAATCACAGTGATATTGGGGGATATACAAGTATCTCGTTTCCTCTTTTGCGATGGATTGGTCGGGGGTTTATGCGATCGCGGGAGCTATTGTATCGTTGGCTAGAAATGAATGCCTTTAGCCCCATCTTTCGGACTCATGAAGGCAATGAACCAGATAAGAATATACAGTTTTATACTGATGCCGATAGCTTGAAAACTTTTAGTTATTGGGCAAAAATCTATGCGGCTTTTGCTGATTATCGTCAGAAATTAATGCAGGAAATGACTACCAAAGGTTACCCTCTAATTCGTCATTTAATGCTTCACTATCCCCATGATCCAAAAGTGTATGCGATCGAACATCAGTTTCTTTATGGCAGTGAATTTTTGGTAGCGCCAGTACTAAAGAAAGGTCAAACCACAGTTAATGTCTATCTTCCTCAAGGTCATTGGGTTCATTTATGGAGTCAAACTAATTATGACTGTTCTAATGAGGGTAAATTTGAGAATATTGCAGCTCCTCTTGGGAAACCTGCAGTCTTTTCTCGTCAAGATTCTCCTGATGGATTAGCTATTTGGGAAATCCTAAAACAGAAAAATTTGCTTTAGTTAATGGACTTTGACCTAAATACACCCTCTTTTATCAAAGCTGGACTGGCACTTCGCGATCGCATTAAACCAAGATTTCTGAAAAACAAAATACCTCCCCTTTATAAAAAGAGAAGGTATCAGTGGAGTATCAAAACTCCAAAAAGTACTAATTAAAGTTTAGTAACGGCTAGCACCAGGCTTGTAAACGATGAAGCTAACAGTTTGGCATTGTCTAAGATTATCAAAACCAACTACGCGAATATAGCAGTCAGAATACTCAGAACGGCATTCACGAACTTCTGCCAATACTTCCTGAGCACTACGGCAAGAGAAAAGAGGAAGTTTCCACAAAGTCCAGTGGTGAAGTTCAGGCGCAGGATCTTTTTCAAACTCAATTCCAGGAATATAACCTTGTTCCAACATATACTCGATTTGACGAGAAATTTGTTGGTCAGTTAAAGGGGGTAAGTAAGAAAGGGTTTCGTAACGACGCTCTTTAGGTAATGTTTTCATTTATTTATCCTTTACTTGTTTTCGTCAGAATATTCATTAGCATCTACACCAGACTCGGTAATATCTGATGCAGGAGAAGACTGAGTAAGACGCTCCAAAAGATGTCGGCGATGAACTAAATTGGCTTGCTTGATTGAAGTACTAACCATTTCTGGTATATATTCCAAAACCTGTTCAGCTAAATCATCACGGACGGTTAAAATCCGAATGACTAATTTTTTCCCCTCAATTTTTGACATTAGACCTTCAATATAGGCTTCGCCATCTTGAAGTTTTCCATCAGAAGAATACTTTCTGAGCCAGATAGCTTCTCCAGGATTGGTTTCTGTCAATTGGGCAATAATTACCTTAACTGCTTGATAGGTTAAATAATCTTGCAGAGCCTTAGCTGTATCTTGCGCGATTTTTTTTGAATTCATCTTTTCAGTTATCAGTCTCCAGTTATCAGTTATTCCCTTGGGGGACATAGTCAGTTTTTTAAATCTTTGAGTTAATAAACATAGAGTTATATCTCTTCGATTATTACTGTTGATTTTACTGTTGACTGTTTACTGATAACCGTATGACTAAATTTAGAGAGTATCCATTGCTTCGAACTCGAACGTGATTTCTTTCCAAAGTTCACAAGCAGCGGCTAATTCAGGAGACCAACGGCAAGCTTCGCGGATTACATCGTTACCTTCACGAGCTAGGTTACGGCCTTCATTACGAGCTTGAACACAGGCTTCAAGGGCAACACGGTTAGCAGTTGCACCAGGAGCATTACCCCAAGGGTGACCTAGAGTACCACCACCAAACTGTAAACAAGAATCGTCACCGAAGATTTCAACCAATGCAGGCATATGCCATACGTGGATACCACCGGAAGCGACAGGCATAGTTCCACCCATAGAAGCATAGTCTTGAGTGAAGAAAATACCGCGAGAACGATCTTCTTCTACATAGTCTTCGCGCATCAAATCAACGAATCCCATAGTGATACCGCGCTCACCCTCTAATTTACCGACAACAGTACCAGAGTGTAAATGGTCACCACCAGATAGACGTAAGCATTTCGCTAATACGCGGAAGTGAATACCATGATTTCTTTGACGGTCAATTACAGCGTGCATTGCACGGTGAATATGAAGTAATAATCCATTGTCACGACAATACTTAGACAAAGTAGTATTAGCAGTAAAACCACCAGTCAAGAAGTCATGCATAATGATAGGAGTGCCGATTTCTTTCGCAAATTCAGCACGTTTCATCATTTCTTCACAAGTACCAGCAGTAACATTAAGGTAGTGACCTTTAATTTCGTTAGTTTCTGCCTGAGATTTTTCAATCGCCTCTTGAACGAAGAGGAAGCGATCGCGCCAACGCATGAAAGGCTGAGAGTTAATGTTTTCGTCGTCTTTAGTGAAGTCTAGACCGCCACGAAGACATTCATAAACCGCACGACCATAGTTTTTCGCGGATAAACCTAGTTTGGGCTTAATGGTACAACCAAGTAAAGGACGACCATACTTGTTTAGCTTGTCACGCTCTACAGTAATACCGTGGGGAGGTCCAGGGAAAGTTTTGATTAGAGCAACGGGGAAACGGATATCTTCTAAACGTAGAGCACGTAGCGCTTTAAACCCGAATACGTTACCAACTAGAGAAGTTAAAACGTTAGTTACAGAACCTTCTTCAAATAAATCTAGAGGATAAGCAACGAAAGCAAAATACTGATTATCTTCACCTGGAACAGGCTCTACATCATAGCAACGACCTTTATAACGATCTAAGTCAGTTAGGTTGTCTGTCCATACAGTAGTCCAAGTACCAGTAGATGATTCCGCAGCAACCGCAGCCGCAGCTTCTTCAGCTGGAACTCCAGGTTGGGGAGTCATGCGGAAACAAGCTAGCAAGTCGGTGTCTTTGGGAGTGTAGTCAGGAGTGTAATAGGTCAGGCGATAGTCCTGTACCCCTGCCTCAAACCCTGCAGATGATTTGGTTTGTACCATTTAGGTTAATTCCTCCATAAACAATATGTTTAGTGTTTCCTTTTTCTTTACGAGTCTGAATAAAAATTCATGAGACTCGCAAGAAATAAAAATCTTTAAAAGATTACTTTAACTAGCGCAAATTATGAAGCGCCAAGTTATGTATGACTAATTTCTTTTTTCGTGATCTAATCTTATCATACGC
>JBCCYD010000120.1:0-14570 GCA_039190385.1 Cyanobacteria bacterium P01_F01_bin.143
CATTTCCGGCTCAATCATCCAAAACTCAGCTAAATGGCGCGAAGTATTAGAATTTTCTGCGCGGAAAGTCGGGCCAAAAGTATAGACATTCTGAAATGCCATTGCCATAATTTCAGCTTGCAACTGTCCACTAACGGTTAGGTATGCAGGTTTGCCAAAGAAATCCTTTGTAAAATCAACTTCTCCTTGCTTATTTTGGGGCAATTTATTTAAATCAAAATTAGTAACAGTGAATAGTTCTCCTGCTCCTTCACAATCACTAGCGGTGATAATGGGACTATGAATCCATAAGAAGCCCTTGTCTTGAAAGAATTGATGGATTGCAGCAGCACAAGCATTACGAACGCGGAACACAGCACCTAAAGTATTAGTACGCGATCGCAGATGGCTAATGGTTCTTAAAAATTCAAAGGAATGACGTTTTTTCTGTAGCGGATAAGTTTCGGGATCTGCTTCACCATAAACTATCGCGGATTCAGCTTTCAGCTCAATTTTTTGTCCTTTTCCTTGAGAGGCCACCAAAGTTCCGGCAACTTCTATCGATGCTCCTGTATTAATTTTCTTGAGCAGAGTTTCATATTCTGGAACCTCACCATCGAGGACAACTTGCAGACCAGCTAAGGATGAGCCATCATTAACTTCGGTAAAAGCAAAGCCTTTCAATTCTCTTTTGGTGCGTACCCAACCTTTGACAATTACTTTCTCGTCTGGTTGACCGTTTTTAAGAATGTCTGCAACTCGTCTGGTTTCCATCTAATATCTTTTAATTGGTGAACTCTTTGACCAACTAATTATACAGAAATAGGATTTTAGTTGCTGGAAATCTGGATCGGTGACAATCATACGAATATTCTAGTTTTAAGTCGAGAGCAAGGGACAAGAATACAAATAGTACAAAAAAAGAGCGTGTTGCTGAATCCAGATATGAATTTGTCTCACGCAAAGACGCAAAGGCGCAAAGGCGCAAAGGAAGAAGCAAAGAAGAAATCCAAAATGTTTTCATGTTTTGCAATCGAAAATGTGTAAAAGGGCTAAGTCCTCGGCACGCTACATGCAACTCGAAACCCGATAATGTTGAAAGCATCCTCGGGAGGACAGTAGAAGCGGGCAGCTGAGCGGCAAAGACCAGGAATAAATTTCCAAGACCCACCGCGTAATACTCTTAAACTATTTTCTCTCTTAATCCTTGCAGTTCTATAATTTGAAGCATCTTCATAATTACGATACTTATCATCTTGACACCATTCCCAGACATTGCCATGCATATCATATAAACCAAAATTATTGGGTAAATATTTCCCTACTACTGTTGTTTCTCCAATATTGAAACCGTAATTAGCTAATTTTTCTGAAATAGAATCGCCAAAACTATATGCTGTAGTTGTTCCTACTCTACAGGCATATTCCCATTCCGCCTCACTTGGCAACCTATATGCGTTCCCTGTTGTTTCCGATATTTTTTGGCAGAACTCGACTGCATCATTCCAGCTCACACACTCGACTGGTCGCTGATCACCTTTAAAATTGGAAGGATTAACCCCCATCACTTTTTCATACTGTGCTTGAGTTATGAGATATTTTCCTATTAAAAAAGGTTGAACTGTTACCTTATGCTGTGATCTTTCATTGCCAAACCATTCGTACTCATATTTTTTGACCAACTTTTGTACTTCTTCATATTTTGTTCCCATCAAAAATTTACCACCAGGAATCGCCATCATTTCTAGCTCTAAACCATCACCTCGATCTTCGCTGAAATCTTCAACTTGAGCAAAAGTTCCATATTTAAGCGATATTGCCTTCTCTAACTTCTCAAAAGCATCTTTTTCCCAATAATCTAACCAATGAAAATCCCGCAGATCTATTCCATATTCTTCCTGCCGCAGACTTGGGATCTCACATTCATCTAATCTAATCGGGATTAGATAGATTGAATCATCTGGTAATTCTGCTACCTGATTCAATGCCATCCTAAATTCTTTTTGAACAAACCCTCTTCTTGCTATCGATCGCGTTGAAAGACAAGCAATAAACAGTTGACTGTCTCTAATTACTTCGGGAATTACTGAACGCCATTTCTGGCCTGGAATTAGGTCTTTTTTGTCTAACCAAGGTTTGTATCCTGCCTTCTTAAGACGTTCATAAAGCTCGATTACTGCTTCTTGATCCTCATTGGCATGGGCTAGAAAAATCTGAATTTCTGATTTTTTCGACATCGCTATCGTTATTACTCCTTATTATCCTCCACTATTAATCGCTTCATGTTTTACCTAGGATTGCAACTTCTCGACCTTTATTTCAGGTAATTTATAGCAATGAATATCCCAGAAACGCCTAGAAATAATGCGTTAAGCTGGAGCTAAAAGCATCCTAATGGATTGTTTTATCCAAGATGACTGAGCATCCAACGAAAAGAATGAGAATTGTATCTGCATTTATCTGTGCTTGCCCAGCTCCGTTTTCTGGGTTCATCTGTGGACTTTCTCTAATACATCAAATTAGATGAAACCGTCTACTACTACTGATTAATCAACATTAAACTCAAAAGGCAGGCGAGCATAAATACCCCGAGGATCATCTAGAGATTGAATTAGAGTTAACTCTTGACGTATCTTCTGTAACTCGGCCGTCAAAGGATCAGCTAGTTGCTCAACTTGTAAAGCTTCTACTTTAAACAATCGCTCGACCACTTCAGTTTCCCAAGTTTTATGGTTAGGAAATTCAGCAATCTTCCAATTTTTACCTAATTCAGCTTTTTCGGCAGCAAAGGCGATCGCGTCTTCCAAACCACCAATTTGATCAATCAAACCAATATTCAAGGCTTCTTTGCCCGACCAAACTCTACCTTGGGCAATTTGCTGAACCTTTTCCTGGGGTAAATTACGATATTCAGAGACCTTTTGCAGGAATAAATTATAAACTTGAGCTACTGATTTTTGATAAATAGCCAATTCCGCATCAGTTTTCGGGCGTACGCTGGAGCTTATATCAGCAAATTTACCTGTTTGTACCACATCCCAAGTAACACCATGATTATTACCAAGTTCTTGAATATTAGCTAATAAACCAAAAACACCAATCGAACCGGTAATCGTATTTTCTTCGGCAAAAATCTGATCAGCACCAGCAGAAATCCAATAACCTCCCGAGGCTGCCACATTACCCATAGAAACAATTATGGGCTTTTCTTCTTTGGTTAGTAAAATCTCGCGTAGGATCACTTCTGAGGCGGTGGCACTGCCCCCAGGACTATTGACCCGCAACACTACGGCTTTAACATTGTCATTTTCCCGTAGTTCCCGAAATGCTTGGGAAAAGCGATCGCTGCCAATCTGTTCAACATTGCCATTTCCCCCAACAATTGAGCCTTCAGCGTAAACTACAGCAATGGTATTTTTTGCCATAGTGGTATTGGGAACAGGATCTTTTTGATCGCTGACGTAATCCTCAAAGCTAACTTGTCTAAAGGATTCGGTTTTCTTGCTCGATTCGCCGGTTAATTCTCTTAGTTTGGTAGTTAAATTATCGAAATAGGCAATTTCATCGACTAATTTAAGTTCTTGAGCTTCTAATGGCTCAATAAAGCCTTTTTGATCGGCAACTTCTTGTAAATATTGAGGTGATAAGCCACGACTTTCCCCCACAGAAGTGAGAAACTGATTCCATAAATCTGTCAGTAAAGCTTGGGTTTGCTGTCGATTTGCTGGGCTGAGATTTTCTCGGGTAAAGGGTTCTATCGCTGATTTATAATCACCAACGCGGACGACTTGGACACCAATACCATATTTATCAAAAGCACCCTTGAGAAACATTTGTTCGGAACTCATGCCATTAAATTCCATAATTCCCATCGGGTTCAAGAGCACTTCGTCGGCAATTGAAGCCAGATAATATTCCCTCTCACTCCAAGCGACATCATAGGCGATGATTTTTTTGCCTTGAGCCTTAAAATTCGCGATCGCGTCTCGCACTTCTTCCATTACCGCATAGCCACTACCGACATTATCGTTTCTACCATCGAGTAACAATCCGACAATGCGATCGTCCTTAGCCGCTTTTTCTAGAGAATCTAAAACGTCTCGTAGCTTTAACGTCGATTCTACATTTCCCGATAATACTTGTTGAATATTGGCTTGAGGCTCAGAATCACGTATTTGAGTAGCCAGATCGAATACAAGAATGGATTTATCTTTAACTTGAGGCTCAGCCTGAGGTGTAGTTGCCGCAAACAAAAGAAAGACTAAGCTACTTGTTCCTAGCGCTACAAATAATAGTAGTCCTGCGATTGTCCCGACAATGCTGGCAAAAGTTTGTTTTAAAAAGTTCATTAATAAATCCTGATGTCTTGATTACTATTTAGCTATACGTGAAGCAATGTATTTTTTTGCATCTTCCCTATTTACATAATAGATGCTAGCTGCTATGTTCTTAGATTTCCCAAAAATTTCTTATTGTTACTATAAATCTCAAAAAAAACTCACTAGGGCAGGAAAGGTGAAGAATAGTACAGACGTGTCGCCGACACGTCTCTTCAGCAATTCCACTAGTGATATTTAGCAAAAGGAGATAAATCTAAACACTCAAAATCCTTAAAAAATTCTAGAAGTTTCGGCACTATTTGACCAACTCCTCCAGCAACATTGGATTCAATATTTAAGGGAATCACTGGATCATGCAGCGACAATCGCAGCAAAAACCAGCCATCTTCTGTTGGTGAGGTGCAAGATATACGAACTCCTTCATAGTTATTGGGAACAACTTGCCATTCATCTTGAGCCTGCGCAAACTCTTTTAGTTTCCCAATCACATCATTGCCATAGGATTTGAAATCATCAGTGCCAATTTTTAAGCGAAATTCTTCACTTTCAATCGGTTCTTGCAGATTAGCAATCAGATCTGTGATTAATTTTCCTTCCAGCTTAGATTTAGCCAATTCAATTAATAATTTAGTTGCCAGATAAGCTCCATCATCAAGGAAATGATTTTCCTTCATTGCCCCATGACCAGAGGTTTCGATCGCCAGCCAAGATTCCTCTCCTTCCTGATTTAGTCGCAAGGATTCATTAATTACATTTTTATAACCTCTTTTAAAACGATGATGTACTCCTTTGAGCTCTTGCTCAATAAATTGTCCTAAACCATCGGAGGTAATCGAATCTGTCACAATAGTCGAGCCGGGATGTTCTTTCAAGACAATTGCTGAAATCAAAGCAATCAAACGGTTACGGTTTAATTCATTTCCTGCATGATCGACTGCTGCCACGCGATCGACATCCGTATCAAAAATAATCCCAAAATCTGATTTGTTACTAATAACGGCTTGGCGTATCGATGCCATTGCTTCTTGGTTTTCTGGATTGGGAATATGGTTGGGAAAATTGCCATCAGGATCGAGAAACTGACTTCCTGTAATATCTGCTCCTAAAGGTTTTAAGACTTTATCGGCATAAAATCCCCCTGCTCCATTCCCCGCATCAACTAGTATTTTCAAGCCTGTTAATGGTTGCTCAAAATTCTCGGGATGATCAACTGCTTCGCGAATTTTATTTGCTAATCCTGTTGCATAGACAGTAATAAAATCATGCTCTTGCAGCTCTTTGGTTTCGGCAACTGTTTCAAAATGATTTTGTTCGGCTAACTCTAAAATTGCGGCAATATCTTTTTTTCCTAAACCGCCTTGGGGTGTGAAAAACTTAAAACCGTTGCGATTGAAGGGTAAATGGCTAGCGGTTAGCATTACCGCGCCATCACAGTTGAATCCAGGAGTAATCGTACTCATAAACATGGCTGGAGTAGAGGCCATGGCAAAATCATAAACCTGGCAACCACAGCTAATGATTCCTGCCATGAAGGACTGCATTAAGCTTGGGCCTGACAGGCGACTATCTCTTCCTACCGCGATCGTTAATTCTGAGGTTGGTTTGTCTGTTTGTTGTGTTAACCAACTCACAAATGCTTTGCCTAAAGTCGTTGCAACTTCTAGCGTCAGATTTACTGGTTCATCAGGAATCCCTTTGATGGCAACTCCACGAATATCGGAGCCATTTTGTAGTTGTTTCCAGTTAACCTTGGTCGTAAGTGTCATAAAGTATGCCAATAAAACTCGATACTCTACTTATACAAATTTATTGTCTAGGACTGGAGCGAAAGACTATTTGTTTTAAAGTTTGGGGTTTTGAGGAAATTAATTAACTCGATCAAGCATCATTGTGCCAAAGAGGAAGATTCTATATTAACTTAATTTGGTGATTGTCTAGGAAGATTACAAATTTTCTAAAACTCTAGTTATCATCATTTTCAACTGCGGAATATCTTCCTGAACAGCTTGCCAAATTATTTCTACATCTGTATTAAAGTAGTCATGAATTAGTTTATCTCTCATGCCAGCAATATCTTTCCAGGGAATATCCGGATATTGATTTCTGATTGAATGAGGTATTCGCTTAACAGCCTCGCCAATAATTTCGAGGGCCCTGGAAACAGCATAAACCTTCTCCATATTCTGTGAGAATTCTGCAAACTCAATACCTGAAGTGAATTGCTTAATTGCAGCAATAGCATCTAGAATATCTTGTAAATAATCTTCAAGGTATCGCTTGCTCACAGATATAAAACCTCTGCCAAAATCCGCTCTCCAATGCGAGGTTTCAAACCTTTTTTATGCACTAGATCTACCTTAACTCCAAGGTTGTCAGTGAGATAGTTTTCTAAATTGATAAACTTCAATAAGCTTGGCGTTTCGGAAAACTCCACGAGCAAATCAACATCGCTGTTTTCTGTTTGCTTCTGATGAATATAAGAGCCAAAAATACCTAGCTCACTAACTTTATAACGTTCCTGCAATAGTAACTTATGCTGCACAAGCCATCGCTTAATTTCCTCTAGAGTTTTCATATCTCTAATTTTTATTTATTAAAAATCTACGGTTGTAAAACTAACTCGGAAAACACCATATGTAGTTAAACATTTAAATACTAAACACTACTGATAGTGGCCTTGGAGTGACTTTTACAATGATAGTTAAAAATTCAGTATCTAATCTCCAGTTTTCAATTGTAGATGCTTATCTTCTCCTTCTGCTAAACAATCCCAGCAACGGCCCCACAACCATACCAAAGACAAAACCTCCAGCATGTGCCCAGTAAGCAACTCCACCTCCGTCACCAACTGTTCCCAAAGAAGCAAAACTACTAACAGCTTGTTGTAAAAACCAAAAGCCGAGGAAAAAGATTGCTGGAATCCGAATGGTCGTAAAAATAATACCTAAAGGTAACAAAGTCACAATTTTGGCTTTGGGATATTTGATCACATAAGCTCCCATGACACCTGCGATCGCGCCAGAGGCTCCAATTGTCGGCACCACAGATTCCATACCAAAGAACCAATGAGTTAACCCCGCTAAAATTCCGCAAACCAGATAAAAAATAATAAATCTGAAATGACCTAAGACATCTTCGATATTATTGCCAAAAATCCATAAATAAAGCATATTAAAACCAATATGACCCCAGCCACCATGAAGAAATTGGGAGGTAACGAGAGTCAATGGTTCTGGTACTGCTTGATAGGGAGGATTGCCGGTTAAACTAGCAGTTAATTCTTGGGGTATGACGGCATAAAGTTGAAAAAAGTTATTGAGTTGTTCGCCTAAGCTCAATTGCTGGAAAAATACTGCAATATTGATCGCAACTATAATATAAACAACGATAGGAACCGTGCTAACCGGATTTTCATCTTTTAAAGGGATCATTTGTCTAGTTTAGAGATTAATAGACTAATTCAAGCCCAACATGGCTTCAAGCGTTAGATATAAAAAGACAAATGTTCCTACTAGAAAGCCAATTAATGCGATCGCAGTTACAGGATTTTTCAAGAAAGGCAATAGTCTTTCAAAAAATGCCCAAAAAATTCCCGCAATCAGGCTAATCATGTAGCGCGGATATCGCTCAACATTCTGGAAAAAGTCTTGCATTTTTAATAAAATTCCCTTTTTATAAGTATTTTGATAATTGCAGCAAGCATTCTGACCTAAGAAAACTTACTGACATCAGTTTACCAGTTTTGATGTTTTGATGGGTTTAATTTAAGTTGAGATATCTAATGAGAATCTTTTGAGCTTCTTTTATTTTAATAGTTGAGGTTCCAGTTGACCTAAATATTTTACTAACCAGATTGTTTAATTTTTGTCAGTTCTTTTATTTCAGTGCCCACAGAGGGATCAAAAGTGACTAGCCAGATTTTTTCCAATCGGTAAGCGCCGCTTTTTGCCATTCTTCCGTCCAACCTAATTCCAATTCGTCTATTGCTTCACAAGCTTCAGCAAGAGCTTTATCTTCTTGCTGTTTTTGCCATTGTTGTAATAAAGATTCAATCAAGGCACTACGATCATTTACCTTCTGGTTAAGATAATTCAAAAGTTCATCTAATAAAGAAATGGATATTTTTGCCATATGCTACTTTTCTTTTTGCTACTAGTAGTATAGCGATGTTCCTAGTTATTTTTCTTCTCTATAGAACAATAATTGCGATCACAAACTATGACCAAACAGATCTATCACAGCTTGCGATCGCGACAGCGACTACCGAAGGTCTCGCTGCTCTCTACTATTCTTCTCCTCAAACCAATCTTAATTTTTAATGATTTAACTCTAAGATCTTCGCAGTCACTACCATACTCTCTTCATACAAAACTTCTCTTCCCCAACGCTGTAATTGCTGCCCCAACAACTCCTCTGTATTTTGGTCAAATAACGGAGCAACTTGCTGAATATAACAAGATTGGGCACCCCCGCCTGCTTCCATTCGCATACAACCGGTCGTACTAGAACATAAGACCGTACAGCAATCGGCATCAAGATTAGTTGAACTTAAGCGCAAACTAATCAAGTCTCCTGGAACCTCTTTAAAGTCCGCCGTAGGAATAGCTGCTAGTTCAGCTTCAATTTCTTGTTGATCGCGATCGCCAACAAATTTGACCCGACGAATATCATAGTCCCCGCCCTCCTTATCATAGGAAACGGGAGTCCAGTTCAAACGTGAAGCAAGCCAACCAAGAAACATCAGCGCTTGGGTTTGATTGCCCTTTTGATAGTCGATAGTGACCTTATCAACTTCATAAATTTCAGCTCGCCTTTCGGGCGGATCAAAAGCTTCGGCAGACAATTCTTGCCAAGGTGCTAATCTGCGCCAGTTAAGATCTGCTAGGGTCACACCCTGCTCAATAATTTTGCCAACACAATCTAAATCCGATTCGGGATCATTAAAACTACTAGAATCAATAATTGCATTATCACAATAACTAACCAAACGCTTAAATAATGGGTGATCGCCTCCTGGAGTCGCTTTCCACCAGAGAAATGTTGGTAAATCAACAATCGTTAATTCGTTAATAACTCCACCAATACGTTCTAAAGCTTCGGCTGTCCCACTAAGAGTTATGTATTCACAGCAAATAAGCGTATTTTTACTTTTTTTGTTAACTGGACAATATGCCGAGACTTGAGCTTTGACTCCTTCATCCTGTCCCAAACTAGGGACTAGAGCAATAATCCGACAGGGATTAGCCGCCGCGATCGCGTCTGCGATCGCTCCTTGAGAATCGGGAGAATATTGTGAGGAAGTTTGATTCTCCCTCGGCAATTGATCTTCAGATTTTACTTTCGCATATTCTGTTTGCAATCTTGTTAGAAGTTCAGGACTAGAAGTGCCCGTAACTTCGAGATCATATGCTTTTTGCGCAGCAGTAATCGCAGCTTCATTTCTGGGCCCGGCGATCCCATCAATGGGGCCAGTATAGAAACCCAGAGCAGCCAACAATTGTTGTGTGCCATCAGGCTCATATACTACCAGGGTAAAAGTTGCCGCACGAGAGGCACTAGCTTCCTCTACCGATGTCCAAAGCGATCGCAATTCTGCTTCGATCTCTTCGATAGAAACATCTTTCGGAGCTTGTAAAGATACTACTGGGGATGATTGTGTACTCACCATAATTTCAGTTATCAGTTATCAGTTATCAGTTATCAGTTATCAGTTATCAGTTACCAGTTATCAGTTAGTTCTAGTTTTTTTGAGAATAGAAAATAATATTTTTCCTATTTCATCAGCATCTTGGAAAATACTGTCAAAAGCCTTTTGTTCTAAGTAATCTGTATCCTTTAATAGAGAAAGCCAATATTTAGTTTCCAGACATTCCTTATAAGCAATCGACATCTTGGCAGAGAAATCAGCTTTAGAAATTGCTCCATTTGCTTCTGCAATATTTGCCCCAATAGATGTTCCACTTTTAAGTAATTGTTTAGACAAAATAAATTCTTTTTGATCTTTTTGCAAATACTTATAAGCATTAACAACTCTAATAGCAAATTTGTAAGCTTTTTCATAAACCACACTATTGTTTATCATAGATTTAATGCCAGCTCTTAACTGTTCACTGCTAACTGCTAACTGTTAACTGATTAAAGTCTTCGCCAACGTCTTCCTTCGCGTTCTAACAGGAATTCTGCTTCGGTAGGTTGCCAAGTACCAGCTTCATATTCAGGAATTAAACTGGGATCACTAGGAGATTCCCAAGCATTAATAACAGGAGTGACAATTCGCCAAGCCTCTTCTACTTCATCAGCACGAGTGAATAAAGTTTGGTCTCCCAACATACAATCTAATAGCAAACGATGATAAGCGTCAGAAGTCGCCATACCAAAAGACGAGCCATAACTAAAATCCATATTCACAGTTCTAGTGCGCAAATCAGGGCCAGGCATTTTAGCCTCAAAGTTGAGCGATATTCCCTCATTCGGCTGTATCCTCATGGTAAGAATATTGGGATTTGTTTGTTGAGCGGCTGATTTGAAAATTAATAGCGGAACTTCTTTGAAATGTATCGAAATTTCTGTAACCTTTTTGGGCATCCGCTTGCCAGTACGCAGATAAAATGGAACCCCTTTCCACCGCCAGTTATCTACCATTAATTTCATGGCCACAAATGAGGGAGTAGTAGATTCAGGATTCACGCCTTCCTCTTCTCGATAACCTTTTACTGGTTTACCTTTCATCCATCCCGCCGAATATTGACCTCTAATGGCAGATTTTTCTAGATTATTGGCATCGGCAATATGAGTTGCTTGCAATACCTTGGTTTTCTCACTACGAATACTATCAGCATCTAGAGCATTGGGCGCTTCCATCGCCGTAATAGCAAATAGCTGCATTAAGTGATTTTGCAGCATATCTCGTAGAGCACCAGAGGTTTCATAATAACCAGCCCGGTCTTCTACCCCCACAGTTTCAGCCACAGTAATCTGGACATGATCGACGAATTGCCGATTCCACAGGGGTTCAAAGATGGCATTACCAAAACGAAATACCAAAATATTTTGAACTGTTTCTTTGCCTAAATAATGGTCGATGCGATAAACTTGCTGTTCTTGACAAACTCTCTGAACAGCGCGGTTGAGAGATTTTGCAGAACTTAAGTCTTTACCAAAGGGTTTTTCAATAACCAGACGATGTTTGATCGGATCAGCTAGCATCCCTGCTGCACCAAGTTGAGTCAAAGCTGGCTTAAAGAATCGAGGAGATACCGAAAGATAAAAGACTCGGTTGCCCCGAGTTCCTCTCTTACCATCTAATTCGGCTAAAAAGGTTTTTAATTTCTGATAACTTGCCTCCTCATCCATATTACCTGAACAGTAGAATAAGCCTTCAGAGAAGGACTTCCACAATTCTTCGTTAGCAACACCATCACTAAATTTTTCAATACCTTCTTTGAGATGTTCGCGGAAATACTCGTGACTCCAATCACGACGAGCAACCCCGACAACAGTTAACTCTGGAGGTAAGCGGCGTTCTTTTTTAAGTTGATAGATAGCAGGAATTAGTTTTCTTTGGGTCAAATCTCCTGAGGCACCAAAGATTATCAGAATCAAAGGTTCGGGAGTTCTTTCCTGCTGTAGACCAGCTCTTAAAGGATTTTCTAATATTGCAGGCATACTCTTGCTTCAACGATGAGGGATGGGCAAATTCTGGATAGTAAAGCTACTAGTTACTTGTTTTTTAGTATCTAGTAACTAGTAGCTTGTATCGCTAGTCTTTGGTTTTTCTTAAACAGTAGTGGCTAATTGTTTAATTTTGGCTTCGAGAGATGCCATTAGCGATTCAAACGGTTTGATGAATTTGTCGATCCCTTCTTCTAGTAATTCACTCATTACTTCATCGATCGCGATCGCGACATCATCATCGCCCAAACTCTTAATAACTTGGTACGCTTCTTCGATATTGCTTTCAATCCGATCAGCGGGATCACAATGATCAGCACAAGCTTCAATGGTATTAGGAGGCAAAGTATTAACTGTATCCATGCCTACCAAATCATCGACATACATCACATCGCTATATTCAGGATTCTTGGTACTAGTCGAAGCCCATAGCAAACGCTGTACTTTTGAGCCTTTAGCTGCTAAAGCTTGCCATTGTTCACTAGCAAAAATTTCTTTGTATTTTTGATAAGCAATTTTGGCATTTGCGATCGCGACTTTACCTTTAAGAGCAATCAGTTTTGCTCCAGTTTCCTGGCCAACTCCTGACTTGATCTTCGCATCAAGACGATTGTCCATATTCGTATCAATTCGACTAAGAAAGAAGCTAGCTACCGAAGCAATCTTACTTACATCGCCTCCAGAAGCAGCAAGTTTTTCTAATCCACGAATATAAGCCCAAGCAGTATCAACATAACTTTCGACAGAAAACAGCAAAGTCACATTGACATTGATCCCCGCCGCGATCGTTGCCTCAACTGCTGGTAAACCTTCAGGCGTACCAGGAATTTTGATCATGACGTTGGGTCGACCTATAGCTTTATAGTAGCGCTGTGCTTCAGATATAGTTGTAGCGGTATCCTTGGCGATCGTAGGAGGCACTTCCACACTAACGTAACCATCCAAGCCATTAGTCTTTTCATACACAGGCAAGAACACATCACAAGCATTGCGAATATCGGTGAAGACTAAATCCTCATAAATTTCATCTACCGACTTGCTTTCCTTAATCCCAGCAGTAATCGCTGTATCATAAATCTGATTTCCCGCGATCGCTTTCTCGAAAATCGCAGGATTAGAAGTAATACCTAAGATCCCTCTAGACTTAATCAACTCAGCCAATTCTCCAGACTCGATAATATCTCGACTAAGATTATCCATCCAGATACTTTGACCATAGGTATTTTCAATCTCTTTAATCGGGTTAGGGGTTGCCACCATAACTTTCTCCTCCTTCAATTAATGTTCAATCTTCACTTATTAATGCCCAATGCCCAATATTTAATGGTCAATGGTCAATGGTCAATGCTCAAGAAACCGTCACAGATTCAGTTTCCAATTGTCTTCTAGTCCAATCTTGGATAAAAGATTCTACTAATTCCACATCCTTCGTACTACCAATAACTAAAGGAGTACGAGCATGCAACTTATCTGGGATCACATTTAATATTCTTTGCTCTCCCGTACTGGCTTTTCCTCCAGCTTGTTCTGTTAAAAACGCTAAAGGCGCACTCTCATACAATAGTCTCAATTTTCCTTCGGGTTTTTTCACTGTCCCTGGATAGAGAAAAACTCCCCCCTGGAGCAAAATGCGATGAAAATCCCCCACCAAAGCCCCACTATAACGAGAGGTATAACCTTCGTGGCGATGAACATAACGGATATATTCCCGTATCGACTCATCCCATTGCCAATAATTCCCTTCGTTAACACTATAAACAGGGCCATGCTTCGGAATCTGAATATTTTCGTCGGCTAAAATAAATTCTCCCAAACTAGGATCAAGAATAAAAGAATGTACTCCTTTGCCCAAAGAATAAACTAATACTGTAGAAGGACCGTATAAAATATAACCCGCTGCAATTTGCTGATCTCCAGATTGCAGTAAATCCTTGGCTTCTCCATCCAAATCTTCCCCTTGTTGTTGACGCAAAGAAAAAATAGAACCGACATTAAGATTAATATCGACATTTGAAGAGCCATCGATAGGATCGTATAGCAGAGTATAACGTCCTATCGGACAATTTTCAGGAATATAATAGGGTTTATCCATCTCTTCCGATGCCAACCGACAGACTAAGCCGCTTTGCTTGAAAACAGAGATAAATACGTCATTAGCATAGATATCCATCTTTTTGACAGATTCCCCTTGAACATTGGTTTCCCCTGTAAAACCCAAAGCTCCCGCCATCAATCCGGCTCGACTAAGACGACGAGCAACTAACTTAGCAGCTAAAGCAATGCGATTCATGATCGCACTAATATCTTGCGCTTCAGGATTAAAACTAGATAATTGTTGAAGTACATGCCTAGATAGGGTTGTACAATCGCGGTCTAAACTATGCTTATTAATGCTTGGTGCTTCTGGATGCTGCATAAATAAAAACCTTCCTCAAGGAGAGATTGAAGAAAAGTAAATTGGAATACTCACCATTTCTTTCTTCTAATTTTTCTATTTTAGAAAAGGATTTTGTTGACCAGCACCAAGCTTAAGATCCACTTAAGCAATCACAAGTGATCATTTGATCATGTAAAAAATCG